>JBNMPD010000016.1:0-28552 GCA_051276225.1 Flavobacteriales bacterium | reverse complement strand
TTTGTTCTATAACTCTAGGGCCTGCGAAACCAATCAAGGCTTTTGGCTCTGCTATATTCACATCACCCAGCATAGCTAAACTTGCAGATACACCACCCATAGTAGGATCAGTCAAAACGGATATATATGGTAAACCCTTTTCACTCAGTTTTGCTAATGCTGCACTGGTTTTAGCCATCTGCATAAGAGACAATAGAGCTTCTTGCATACGAGCGCCACCACTGGTTGAAAAACAAATCAATGGCATATTGTTTTCCAAACAGGCATCCACTGCTTTGACAAATCTAGCGCCTACCACCGAAGCCATCGACCCGCCCATAAACGCAAATTCAAACGCAGCCACCACAACAGGCATACCGTTCAACTTACCCTGCATGACCACTAAGGCATCTTTCTCGTTAGTGGCCTTTTGGGCGCTGCTTAACCTGTCTTTATATTTTTTAGAGTCTTTAAATTTTAGCAAATCTTGAGGCTCTAAGTCTGCACCCAACTCTACTCTGTCGCCTTGATCTAAGAAGTGATTAACCCGCGCACGAGCCGTAATACGCATGTGATGATCACACTTAGGGCAAACACCCAACTGTTTCTCTAATTCTGTTTTATAAAGAACTGCATCGCATTTATTGCATTTTGTCCAAATTCCCTCTGGCACATTGCTTTTTGTTAATGACTTAGTGCGTGGTAGTATTTTTTCAATCCAACTCATATCAAATCCTGTTACGCAATTTATTAAATTTAACAAATTGACAATATTCAACGGTTTATGTAGTGCCAGTTTTAGCCCTGCAGGCCGAAATAAACGCTATTAAATCACATCAAGCACATATCACAAAAACAAAACTGGTCTTAGAAGTATCAATTAGGCAAAAATAGTGGCCCTAACGGTGTAACGGGTAAATCAAAGATTTTAGGGTAAGTGACATGAACCAAGTATAAACCATTGGGCTTAGCAGTTGATGCGGCTTTAGTTCTGTCTTTACCTTCTAACAGCGTCTTCATCCAAACTGTGGGTTTTTCCTTTTTGCCAATCGTCAGTAGGGAGCCTGTAATATTTCGCACCATGTGGTGAAGAAAGGCGTTTGCTGTCACATCAATCATAATATAATCACCAACTCGGCTCACATTTATATGACTCATGGTACGTGTCGGAGTGCTAGCCTGACAGTCAACAGCTCTAAACGCACTAAAATCATGCTGGCCCAATAAATGTTGAGCGGCTTGATACATTAACTCATGATCCAACTCATTATGAATATGAGTCACACCTTTAGGTAATATGCTGTTACGCAGACGGTGATTGTAAATGATATATCTGTAACGTCTTGCAGTAGCAGAAAAACGAGCATGAAACTCGTCATGCGTGTTTTTCACCCATTTAATTGCAATCGAGTCAGGTAAAAAACGATTAAGACCGATAGTCCAGGCACGATCGGGGCGCTGAATATTGGTATCAAAATGTACTACTTGGCAAGTAGCATGAACCCCTGCATCAGTTCGTCCTGCACAGACCGCTTTGATCGGTTCGTTGGCTATCGTTGTTAACGCTTCTTCAACGTGCTGTTGCACACTCGCCACAGTTTGTTGGCGTTGCCAACCATGGTAGGGTGCACCGTTATATTCAATGCCTAGAGCTAATCGCATCAATCCACTTTTCTTATTCAAAAAATTCGCGGTATTGTAAGGAACTTATAACTAAATAACAGCGGTTTTTGATCATATCCGAGAAACGAGTCAATTTGAATATCAATTCAATTCTTTAGTCGCCCTTAAAATCGACTGAATGTAAATAATGCTTTTTCAACAGCCTATGCATATCCGTGCGATTTATACCGGCTAATTCCGACGCCCTAGTAACGTTACCATCTGTCATTTTAAACGACTTGAATAAATACTTCTGCTCAAATGCATCTTTTGCTTCGGTCAAGGTTGGCCATTTTGCTCAGAAGAAGACAAAGCTTGTTTCATTAAATGAGAGGTGATCATCGATGTTTGGGTCAAGGCAACACATTGTTCAACTACATTAACAAGTTGCCTAACGTTTCAAGGCCACAAACATGTAACCAATAGTTGCATTGCGTCATCAGAAAATCGATTGACCTTAACCTGATGGTGTTCTGCGCTGCTTTTTAACAGGTGTCGTACCAACAATGGAATATCTTCAGAACGCTCTCTTAGAGTGGGTAACGTAATGTTTACTACATTGAGTCGGTATTACAAATCTTCTCTAAAATTGTCCTTCTCCATTTCTTTATGAAGGTTTTTATGTGTGGCTGAGATAATTCTCGCATCAATTGGGATTGGTTTGCTACTGACTACTGAGCGGATTGTTTGTTCTTTTAGTGCTCTGAGTAACTTAATCTGAAGTGGGATCGGCATATCGCCAATCTCATCTAAAAATAACGTGCCTCCGTCTGCCTCCCTAAATAGTCCCTTATGTTCATTGATAGCAACTGTAAAAGAACCTTTCGTATGGCCAAAAAATTCAGATTCGAGTAAATTTTCAGGTAACGCTCCACAGTTAATTACCACAAAAGCTTTTTCCGCTCTTTTACTGGCTTTATGAATGGCGCTGGCCAAAAGCTCTTTACCTGTGCCACTGGCACCACTTATCAATACGCTGACGTCGCGTTTCGCAACTCGGTAAGCTTGCTCATGTAATTGTTCCATTTGCATCGAAAGGGTAATGATTTTTTCGCACCACTGTCACATTTGAGCGCCTTGGCTTTGACTCACCGCTTTTTCCATTGAACCTCGTAATTCATCGTGATCTATGGGTTTAGTCAAAAATCCAAACACACCTCTTTGTGTCGCCTCCACAGCATCTTGGATAGTTCCGTGGGCAGTCATCAAAATAACAAGCACATCTTTTCCAAGCCCCATAATCTCTTCCAAAAGGTGCAAACCGTCTAATCCCGGCATACGTAAATCACTTAGCACCACGTCAAAATTTTGAGTGTTGATCAATTTTAATGCTTCTTTGCTACCACCAGCACATTGAACATTGAACATTGTAACCCTCTCCTTTTAGTCTAATAGCCATTAAGCACAATAAACTTTCGTCATCATCAACTAATAACACATTGGGTTCTGATACATTCAACTGACTCATTGTTTATCCTCTTCAATACTTTGGATGATTGATGCTTTGATATTGAGCAACTGGTCAATCTGACTTTTTTGTTTATTCAACAGTATTTGTTGGTCTTCAGAATGTAACGATTGATGAGTATTAATTTTACTCAGTGTCACCAAAGCAGACTCTATTTCCAGTAAATCCTGACTAGTATGGTAAAGAGCAAAGATAATAAAACGGCGCATCTGCAGGCTTAACTTAGGTAAAATTGACTCTACCCAAGTTTGTGCTCGTAAACGATCTTGAAATGGTGTGCTTTAACCTTGGCTGAAAAGTACTTTTTAATTCATCAGTATCATGTTCAGATAAAGCGTTTATTTGTTTTTTTCGCTCAGGGCATGAAACATCTTCAATCTCGTACCAAAACCTTATCCAATATTCGATTTTACATTCATTTGCTTTCACATCGTTTTTCCATACACAAACAGCTTGAATTTGAGTGCTTTAGTTTTAGCTAGCTCAATTGTGCTGATTTTCCCATTACCGTAGGTATCTATTTTACCAAATGAAGCTAATACGGCAGGGTTTGCACCGTCTCTTTAATTGTGATTTGACCGTCTTTATCCAAATCAAGTTTAACTATAAATCCAATATAAGGTGATGCGGATATTGTTATAAACAGTTGAACGGATGCAACGATCCATACAAATGAAGCGATATAATTGGTCTTTTTCATATTATTATCTTCCTTACTGAAAAAAACTTGATAAATTCCTAATCAAATCATTAAAGCTAGTGAAAGTAGGCGTTCTTACCATCACAGCCAATAACCAAATCTGACATATACTAATTTACTAACATCCTTCACCATACTCACCTTACGTGCGAGTCGATTGAGTAACCCGTCAGATCAGGTCAAGTATGATACTAAAAAAGCTAAATCGTGCTTTTACATAACCTTTTCATAGCTAGTACACCGATAGTTAGTGCCGAGCTAGACATAACTATTACATAGCTAATACGTGGCTAATAAATAGCTTACATGGTCCGTGCCAAGAATATATGAATCATATATTTCAATGCATTAAGAAGGGGAATCGAATTTTTGGAAGTAACTGAAGTATAACTAAAAAAATCATGCCTTGAGTTTAAGATACTCATGGGCATGTACTCGATTATGCCATTAAAATCATAGGGTTAACATATATCTTATTTAAGACACCAACACATCGTAGGCTATTATTAAAACGTAGAATCTCATTAAAAGATAGACGATAAATCAACAAGAATTAATCAGGCTTGATTGACAACTTACTTTGAATAAATTGACTATGTGGTATGTATAACAAATCAGCAATTTTTCTAATGGTGTAGTCTTCGTCAGGACTGAGTTCATGATCAGCGTAAGCGACTGTCCATAACGAATCAAGCACAGCTCTTTTTTCCTTGGCATCATATATATCATTTATGACGCGTGTGAATTGCTGATAGTCTGCAGCGTCGTCTGCTTGTGATTGGCTGAGCTGACAAAGGGCCTCAAGCTCGGTACCACTCAAAGAAAAGTGTTTCTCAAGTTGTTTACGATAGCTATCTTGCTCTAGTTGTTCAAATTTATGATCGGCACGCATGACTTCGTAAAACAAAACAGCAGTCGCCAACTCGATTGTATGTTCACTATGGTTGTTATCGGTTTCTAAATGATTTTTAAACCACTCTTGAATACTAGTAATCATAATATTTTACTCACCCGTTATTATTGCTTGACTCATTGTTAGCGCAGCTTCGTGTGCTGACTCAATAGAGGCACCAAAACTCCAATCGCCTCCAACATATAATCCATATTTCTGTTGACTCAATATGCCTAATGGCTGTTGGTCATCACAAGGTTTTGCAAAGCCCCAGTAATGCGCATAAGTATTCGACACTGACTGCTCTGGTATGTTTAATAACTCACAAATCTCATTAGTGGCAATAGATATCGCCTTTTCTTTGCCCTGCTTACCTAGTTCATCTGACAAGTTATTATCAAGCTGAGCCACCCATATTTCACTCTTAGCTTTGGAATGTGAAGCTGAAGTGTGAGGACGCAAAGGTTTGACTGAATCACGTATTAGCGTCTGTATAGATTGATTTTTTAGGTACACTAAATCTATGTTTGGTGTGTCTATTTTTTCTGGTTGTTCTAACTTTATGCCAATTGACCAACAGCTTGTCCAAGATTGAGATAACTCAGGCAGATTTATCGGTAATTCAGATTGCTCGATTATCACCTGAGTTTGTGGCCAAGGAGCAGTTAATACCACTTTATCAAACAATTCTGTCTGCCATACCTCATTTGATTTTAGTTGCCATCCCTTACCATCTATATGGCGAATTTGGCTAATTAAATTGTTCGTGAGTAAATTAGCGTTTTTTATCCAATGACGACATACAGCATTCATTTTGCTGTTAAAAACATAATGTACTTTGTCACTGACAAAGTTTTTTAACGTTTGTTTAGTAAGCGTATTGTGTTGCGAGACAAATATGTTTGTTGGCCATTTGCTGGCAAGATCTTGCTCACACATAGCTTGCATAAAATCGATAAAATCTGCTTTTTGAGCATGCACAATAGAGGCACCTAAATCACACTGTCCCCAATCAGTTTGTTTTGTACTAGCCCGACCACCACAGCCACGCGATTTTTCAAAAATACTGACATCTATACTTGCCGAGTCAAGAAATGTTGCTAACAAACAACCAGTAAATCCTGCGCCTATCACTGCCACTTTCATGAATCATCACCATTATCTGCAAACACTATAAGATGTTCTAAGTCAAAACGAATACCAATCAGTTCATTTAACTGATGATCATGATGACTGAGTGCTAAGCACAATACTCTAGCGCAACCGACGTGTTGTAATTCCAATTGGTATAAAATATGGGATCCCTGAAACGATCTGTCTACTACTCTTGCTAAGGTCTCACTTTCATCATCATGGATAATATCGTCTGGACGTACTAAAAATACGACTTTGTCATCTGGCTTAAACTCACTCGCAGAGTTGATGGGAAACATACCTAAACCACTATTCAAATTAGTCTCATTATCAACCGTTGCAGACAAAAACACCCCATCACCAATAAATTTTGCCACAAAACGATTAGCCGGGCGATGATATAGGGTGTAAGCATCTGTCCATTGTAATAAATACCCTTTATTCATTACGCCAATCACATCAGCCATAGCAAACGCTTCGTTTTGATCGTGAGTCACCATAAGTGCAGTGGTTTTTTCGTGTTTCAATATTGCTCGCAGCTCTTTAGCAAGCTCATATCTTAACTCTGAATCTAAGCTTGAAAAAGGCTCATCTAACAACAATAAATCGGGTTTAGCGGCCAATGCCCTTGCCAATGCCACACGTTGTTGCTGGCCTCCAGATAAAGCATGGGGATATCGACTATTGTATCCTGGTAATCCTACTAGTATCAGTAGTTCATTTACTCGATCGCGCTTTTGTAACTTACTGAACCCATGCAAACCAAATGCAATATTTTGCGCAACCGTTAAATGGGGAAACAACGCGTAGTCTTGGAATACCACGGCTACACGACGTTTTTCAGGTTCCAAAAGACTATTTTTAGTGCTAACCAACTTATCACGTAAATAAATTTGTCCTGCTGATAACGATTCAAAACCAGCTACAGCTCGTAAAACAGATGTTTTACCGCATCCCGACGGCCCTAATAAACAACCTATTTGCCCCACCTTTAATGTGAACGTCACGTCTTGAACAGCCTTCATTTTTTGGTAAGCAACAGATACATTATTGAGACTTAACATAACTTCCTTAATTGACTTGTGAACTATGTTTACCGGGCTTATCAATCAGCATAGTTAACAAGATAACAGGTAATATACCCACACTGACAATGGCTAAAGCAGGTAACGCAGCGTCCATTAGACGCTCGTCTGATGCAAGCTCAAATGCTTTGACTGCTAGGGTATTAAAATTAAATGGCCGTAAAATTAAAGTAGCCGGTAGCTCTTTTAATACGTCTACAAACACCAACAATAAAGCACTTAATACGCTGGTTTTCATTAAAGGCACATGAATAGTTCTGAGAATTTGTAAAGGTTTATGCCCTAAAGAGCGGGCAGCATCATCCATACTTGGTTTGACTCTAGCTAGGCCAGTGTCAATGTTATGCATAGCAACGGCCATAAAACGACTACTGTATACTAAAATCAATGCAAACAATGAGCCTGAGAAGACTAAACCCACACTGATGTCGAACCATCCTTCAGTGAGCAAATTTATTTTTATATCGATCCAACTTAATGAAATCATGGCACCTATAGCGATCACGGTTCCGGGTACCGCATATCCTAGGCTGACTACACCCACTAGAAATCGAATCGGTTTAGTAGGATTGAGGCGTTTTCCGTATGCAAAAAGAAGGGCTAATGTCACTGCAGTAATGGCTGCAATAGCTGCTAAGTAAAAACTATTCCACAGTAGTAGCCAAAATTCGCTGTTGAGCTGTTTGGCATATGTCTTCGACGCCCAACTGAATAATTGTATAACAGGTAATATAAAACCAAAAAACACCGGTATCAGGCATACAAATGGCACCCAAAAGGCTTTACTACCAGTTAATTTTTGTCTATTAACTTGTTGGGCTTTTTGACCTTGAAAATAATAGCGGATTTTGCGCCTAGACAGATATTCGATAATAAGCAACAACACTACAAAACTAGTTAACATAGCGGCTAATTGTGCGGCTGCAATGCCATTACCTAACCCAAACCAGGTTCTAAAAATGCCCGTGGTAAAAGTGCTCAAGCCAAAATATTGTACCGTACCATAATCTGCAAACGCTTCCATCATTGCTAACGCTGCCCCCATTAAAATAGCGGGACGAGCTAACGGTAACACCACTTTAAACAAATGTTTACTGGTTGACACACCTAAGCTTCGTGATGCTTCTTCAAGACTCGCTGGCTGTTCACTAAAAGCTGTTTTAGCCAACATATATACATAGGGGTACAACACCAAAGACAACATTATAATAGCGCCTGATAACGAGCGAATATCAGGAAAATAATAATCACCATATTGCCATTCAAATGTTTCCCTTAACAAGGTTTGAATAGGGCCTGCAAAATCCAACAAACCTGTATAGGTATAGGCAATAATATATGCAGGCATCGCCATTGGTAACAATATCAACCATTGTAATGGTTTACGTCCTGTAAATTCATATCTTGCAATACACCACGCTAAGGCAGTACCAATCAAAATGACTAGAACACCCACACCAAAAGCTAATGCTAATGAATTAACAATATAATCAGCTAGAACGGTTGAATATAGATGTTGCCATATTTCAGTTTGTGGAAAAAAAACACTAACAAAAATCAATCCAATTGGAGCAGCCAAAATAAAACAACCAATAGCAATACCTATATACCAGGCATTGAACCAGCTAGTAAACCAGTTTGAGGGCTTCATAAACTGGCTTAATTGAATACAATTGAAATATAAATTTTTATACTTACTTCCACCCAGCACGATCCATCATCTGAACCGCTGCCGCATTTAATTCGCCAAGTTGACTCAGGGGCACTTGCTCAGTTTTGAATGTGCCGAATGACTGAAGTAATTCACTCCAAGCTATATCAGCTAAAACTGGGTATTCATGGTTAGTTGTGGCATACCACAACTGAGATTCTTTGCTGAGTAAAAAGTCGATTAAGGTGATTGCAGCGTCCTTATTTGGAGCATGTTTTGCTAAAGCAACGCCAGAAATATTGATATGCACACCACGGTCGGCTTGGTTTGGCCAAATAACTTTTACTTTTTTAGCTTGCTCTTGAGTTGTTACATCTTCAGAACTCAACATACCTGCAAGATAATAGGTATTAGCGATGGCTACATCACACATGCCTGCTGCCACGGCTTTAATTTGATCTCTGTCCCCACCTTGTGGCGAACGAGCAAAATTATTAACCAGACCATTGACCCATTCCTGAGCAGCAGACTCGCCCAATTGAGCAATCAATGCTGCCACCATGGATTGGTTATAAATATTACTTGAACTTCGGATGCACACTCGCCCTTTCCATTCTGGACTGATTAAGTCTTCAAAACTGGTAGGTGTTTTAGTACCAACTCTTTCAACAGACACCATCAAAGGCCGAGCGCGTAATGATAAACCCAACCAATGTCCTTGCTCGTCACGAAAATTATTCGGCAATGTAGAAATGGCCTCAGATATACTCATTTGTTGGGTTAAACCTTGCTGTTTAGCACGATATAAACGACCTACATCTGTTGTTAACAATAAATCTGCGGGGCTGTATTTGCCTTCACTTTTTAAACGAGTGATCAGGTTATCTGCATTGCCAGTGACTAAATTGACTGAAATACCTGTTTCTTGGGTAAATTTATCTAACAAAGGTTTTATCAACGCTTCTTTTCGCGCTGAATACAAATTTACTTGTTCAGCTAAAACTAGTGGAGACAGCATTGTCGCCACAACGAACAAACAAGGAATAAAATTTTTCAAGGAGAAGTCCTATTTTTTACTGATAGATATGTAGATGAAGGAAATATTTTAATCTTATTGAGAATTATTCTCAATAAGAATTTTATTCTTCGTACATAAGATAATGGCTTTGTTCCATACCTAACGACTCATAGGTTTTCTGAGCAATAAGGTTTTCTTTTTCTACATACAACCTAAAACCACATATATTTTGTTGTTGCTCAGCTAAAATCTTTACTTCGGCATATAGTTGGGCATAAACGCCCTGCCTTCTAAAGTCTGGCGAGATATAAACGCTTTGTACCCACCAAAAAACACCATTACGCCAATCACTCCATTCTGAAGTTACCATTAAGCTACCGAGTACTTTTTTGTCTTGTTCTGCAACCAAATAAAAACCTTTATTATGATCCGCAATTAACGCAGCTACGCCTTTACATAAAATACTTTCATCTAATGTTTTTTGTTCTGTTTCCCATGCCATCAATTGATTAAATGTAACCAATGATGCTAAATCACTCTTTTCTGCTACTCTGATTTTTATTTGCTGCAAAATATTTTGTACCTTTATTTTATTATCAAATTGTTAAATTTTAAACACTACATCGACAGTATTGCCACTGTTGCTGTATGTGACAGATTCACAAAGCTCCTTAACCAGTGAAATACCACGACCATAACTTTTTACAACATTATCTAATTCTAACATCTGTTTCTGTTTAAAACCTGTTCCTGAATCTATTATACGAATTGCCAATGTATTTTCATCAGGGCGATACTCTGCAGACATAATAATCTGTGCACTGGTCAAAGCAGTCAGTTTTTCGTCACGTAAAACATAATACGCAAAAAAACCTTCATCTGATTTTTTTAAGGCTGAATCGAGTTCTAACACACCATGTTCCAAGGCGTTATTGTATAGTTCACTTAATACCGTAAATAGTTCAGAGTGGATCCCATGCAGGCCTAATTGGTTGGTCATAACATTAACCAAATCAACCACAGGGTCGGCTGCTTTAATATGTTCAGCATTCAACTCAACAATAATTTTAATCGGGATTTTAGAGGCCATGTTCTTATGAACCCAAGGTTCAAATAACTGACTAGTGAATATCACGATAGTAATATCGTCTTTACGCTCCATTGAGCCTAAATATTCTGTGGCTTTGCCGATTATCTCCTCAACACTGATATCAGGCTGATTGCTTAACCACTTTTCAATGCCTTCATCACCCAGCATCTCTTTATGTTGATTTTCAAGTTCAACCACACCATCACTAAATGCCACTAACCTGTCACCAGATTTCATTTCACAATGTTCAGTTTCAGATTCAAATTCATCAGCCTCTAATATCCCAAGGGACATATGCCGTGATACAAGCCGTTTGATTATTTTACCATTAGCGTCTTGTAGCAATAAGTTAGGCATCCCACCATTCCACACATCTATCTGTTTTCCAGTATTATTAATTTCAACAATTGCCGCGGCAAAAAACATGTCATCTGGAAGTAACGTCAATAAAGTTTGATTAATGGTTTCGGCCATTTCCATTAAAGAAAGACCTTTTCTCGACATTGTTTGAAAAGCTTGTGAGACAGGCAATGCACCGATAGCAGAGGCTAAACCATGACCAGTAAAATCGCCGATTAAAAAATACATGCCCCCCGTTGGACTTGCACTGGCTAGAAACAAATCACCATTAAAATCACTGGCAGGGTTTAAACAATAATCAAGGTATCGATTGAATGATTTATCAACAATGAGTGCATTGGCAAAGATATGTTCAACAATTTTATGCTCGCGCTCTATAGCATTTTGATAAAAAGAAAGTTGCTTGTTTTGTTCAGAAGCTTTTTTACTTAATAATCGATTACGAGCATGGACACGGATTTTTGCAGCCAAGATAACTTTGTTAAAAGGTTTCGAGACAAAATCATCGCCTCCTACCTCCAAACATCTTGCAAGTGACGCCTCATCTTCAACGGCTGTAATAAATATAATAGGTAAATATATATCACCAGCTAACTTTTTTAGTATGGTTGCAACTTCGTAACCGTCCATTTTCGGTATTACAACATCGAGTAATACAAGATCCGGTTTTAAACGCTCTGCTAATTCAATTGCGACTAAACCATCTTCGGCTTCAAAGATATCCAAATACCCCTGTTGCTCAAACATATGTACAAGTAAAGAACGATTCAGTGTGTCGTGGTCAACGATTAAAATACGCATAATTTAATAAAAACTATTCAATATTGAATTTTTTGCCAAAACGGGCAATCTTGAGAATTTTTAGCACTTGCGGGCGACAATGACTAATGGTGAATGATGTTACTGTAGTATTTAAAGTTTTTTGCATGTTTAACAACATACCCAAAGCTGAACTATCCATGTATTCAGTTTTTTGTAAATTAATAACAATGCTATTGACTGCTTCATTACCTTCTGAATAAGCAATACGAAAGTCTTGGACTTTTGCAAAATCGAATTTTTCTTCTAAAAATATGGTTAATTCTTTACCATCAGCAGAAAATTTTCTATCTAAACTCATGTATTACCCCTGTTCAACAAGCACATTTTTAGCGCATGTTGCACTAAATTAATGTTTTTAAATAATAGTTTTACAGCTTTGCCTACAAAGAATGGCATTTTTTTATTAGAATGTAACTCTTATCCGCTCAGCATCAATATGGTACGAGATAAATATGAGTGAAAATAGACTGGTGTACAGCACTCAAACTGGCCGCATTCAAAATAAAGAACCAATGAAAGCACCGATTAAAACAGATGGTGTGGTGCGCATACGTCTTGAGACCAAGGGTCGTAAAGGTAAAGGTATGACAACAGTAACTGGTGTAGACATACCTGAAAAAGAGTTAAAAGACCTATGTAGCCAATTGAAAAAACTCTGTGGCACAGGTGGTGCGTTAAAAAACGGAATTATTGAAATTCAAGGTGATAACCGCGATAAAATCAAAGTAACGCTTGAGCAACTAGGCCATAATGTGAAACTAGCAGGCGGTTAATAGTCACCAGCAATACAAATTAGGAGTATTAATGCAGCGTCTTGCTTTGTCAGAAGTTAGTATTATCTTAGTCGAACCATCTGATACACAAAGAAAAATCATTATTAAACAGTTAGCTGCTGCGGATATTCATCAAGTAGAAGCAGTGGGCAGTGTTAAACAAGCGATAGAAGCAATAACTAGACACGGTGCAGATTTAGTTGTGAGTGCTATGTACTTTGAAGACGGAACGGGTCTAGACATCATAAAACAGATTGAAAATGACGACTCCCTTGCCTCCATACCATTTATGTTAATTTCAAGTGAAAATCGTTTAGAAAAACTTAAAGAGTTTAAGCAATCTGGTGTGGCAGCTATTTTACCCAAGCCTTTTACGCCAGAAAATTTAGAAAAAGCTTTAAAAGCGTCCCTTAATTTAATCAACTCAGATGAATTGGGTTTAGTATTAATTGATGTGCAAGGTGTGAGAGTCTTATTAGTTGACGATAGTAAACTTTCGCGAAATCATATTCGCAAAGTATTAAATAGTTTAGGGCTAAGAAATATTATAGAAGCCGAAAACGGTGCACAGGCACTCACTATTTTAAAAGACAACACTTTTGAATTAGTTGTCACAGATTATAATATGCCTGAAATGGACGGTAGGGAGCTATCTGAATTTATTCGTTTTAATTCTGAAACAGCACATATACCGATTATTATGGTGACCAGTGAATTAAGAACTAGTTTACATATGGTAAATATTCACCAAACAGGGGTGAGTGCTTTGTGCGACAAACCTTTCGAAGTCAATGAAGTACGCGCAATGTTAGCCTCGTTACTCGGACAACAGCCTTAGAATGTAGCGTTATTTATTAGAAACAATAAATTGTATTTAATTAAATCATTGACATGTAAGAAGTCTCTTTATAAATTCTTATAAATATTAACCGTTATCGTTAACCGTTTTAATATAAGACTTACATATAATTCTAATAACCTCCCCATAGGGAGGTTTTTTTTGAAACAACAAGTGGACATCATGTCATCATTAGAACTAGAAGAACTTAGAGTTAAAATCACTGAACTTGACACTCACCTACTGACTTTTTTAGCCAAAAGACAGCAATTTACCAATCAAGTCGCTGAAACAAAGATCAAAAACCAAATTCCTGTACGTGATCAAAAACGCGAGGAACAATTACTGGTTAGGTTGATAAAAGAAGGTAAAAAACACGGACTCGATGCACATTACGTCACACAATTGTTTCATGTGATTATTGAAGACTCGGTGTTAAACCAGCAAGCATTATTAGCCGCCAGAGCCAACCCTGACAGTAATCTGCCACTCAATCGTGTCGCTTTTTTAGGTGATAAAGGTTCTTATAGTTATTTAGCCACCCAGAAATACTTTTCTAGGCGCCCTGGTGAACTACTTGAAATAGGCTGTCAAAGTTTTTTAGATATTATTAAAAAAGTTGAAACTAACGAAGCTGATTATGGGGTGTTGCCTATTGAAAACACGTCCTCAGGCAGTATTAATGAAGTATACGACCAACTGCAACATACCCAACTTTCAATCGTCGGTGAACTCACCCACCCCATTAAACATGCCTTACTGGTCAGTCAAGAAACCGATGTTAGCAAGATAAAAACCCTGTACGCCCATCCGCAAGTATTTGCTCAGTGCAGCCATTTCCTTGCAGAACTCGGCAACGTAGAAGTTAAACCTTGCGACAGCACTTCTGCAGCTATGTTAAAAGTGGCCGAACTAAACAGAGATGATATTGCGGCAATGGGCAGTGAAACGGGCGGCAGTTTATACGGTTTGCATGCAATTAAATCGAACTTAGCTAACCAAAAAGAGAATCATAGTCGTTTTTTTGTCGTTGCCCGTAAACCAGTCAATGTTCCATTACAGGTTCCAGCAAAAACTACCTTAGTGATGTCTACAATTCAAAAGTCGGGAGCATTAGTGGAAGCATTAATGGTACTTCGAGATAACAAAATTAATATGACGAAGCTAGAGTCTAGGCCAATTAATGGAAATCCTTGGGAAGAAATGTTTTACCTTGATGTAGAAGGCAATGTACAAGACGGACCTATGCAACTAGCGCTTGAAGAATTGAAGGCCATGACACGATACTTTAAGGTGTTAGGGTGTTATCCAAGTGAAGAGATAAACCCAACAAGGATAGCTGCTGTAAGTGCTTTAGCTGAATAGCCAAAGTACTTTAAAGGTAATGCCTTAACAAAAACGGGTTCGGACAAATCTGAATTCGTTACAGGCTCGTTTTTTAGATAGAGCTACCTGTACTTTAGAACGTTCAACTCATTCACGAGTATGCGCAGCTATCTCTGCGAGGTTTTCTGCGGCAGCACTGGTTTATCTAAACCCATCTTCTGTATCACTGGCTAGATCGCTAGTACTTTTAACACGCATGACTACTGAGCTAGAAGTGTGTTCCTGCACTTCTAGCTCAGTAGCCACTGTTTCATTGAGTAATAAGACTTGATTGAGGTTTCCAGACAATTCATCCGTAGTAACTGTGACTAAATCCACCAAATATATTCCAACTGTTGCCGCTACAGTTGCTCGCTAGAGTTGCTCGCGCTCTAGATCATGGGTTAATTCGTAGATGAGTTCATAACTCGATTCATAAATTGGATCATAAATTAAGAATCCTCACTCAATGAACGGTCATCATCAGCTTTGAGTAAAAGTTGTCTACTACTGACTAAACATTGCTTAGAATAATCACCAAACCAAGAGCCAATTTTAAAAAACTGTTTGATAAACTCACCCTTGTCATTATTTTCAACCAAGTTCAAAGCTTGGTTGAATTTCACACTAAATTCAGTTAGCAAGGCGACACTGTCTTTGTTATCAAAAATGATATCCGCATATAATGCTGGGTCTTGAGCAAACAATCTACCTACCATCGCCAATTCTAAACGGTAAATAGGAGAACTTAATGATATCAGTTGCTGTAAGTTGGGGTTCTCACTAGCCAAATGTGAACCAAACACAAAACTACAAAAATGCCTCATAACCTGAATAAATACCATGGCATCATCATGCTCTTTTGCCGAAGTCTGCTGTAATATTCCTCCCCATATACGAATTTGCTGTAATAGCCATTCATACTGCTCAGCATGACGACCATGGCATACCACGACTATCTGTTTAACCAAACTAGGTACATCAGGCCCAAACATGGGATGCAAGCCCAATACAGGTCCCTGGTGTACGGCCATCATGGCAGCAAGTGGTTTTTGTTTAGTGCTGGTAATATCAACTAAAACACAGTTCGAGGGTAAATTTGTCAACCTAGATATTATACTTTCAGTTAACTTGATTGGCACAGCGACTAGCACTAAACCGGCATCAGTAAGAATAGAATCTGCATTTGGCCAGTCGTGTTGTTCAAGCATCTGGACTGAATAACCGCTGCGTTTAAACATATCAACAAAAATTTTGCCCAAGGCGCCTGCGCCACCCACCACCACAATTTTTTTGACTTGTGGGTTAGTGCATAAATACTCAACGTTTTGGGTATGATAAGACTCACGCATGATCCTGCGTAACAAATCTTCAATTAAAATCGGAGAGACATTCTGTTGTTCTGCTTCTGATCGTCTTTTGGCAATCAGTTCAGCTTCGCGTTCGGGTACATAAATCGGTAAACCAACCTGACTTTTATACTTTCCTACCTTAGCCGTTATTTTTGCCCGTTTCGCCAATAACTCAACTAACTGGCTATCAATTTCATCTATTTGTTGTCGTAATATACTGAGTTCATCGGGTAATACGGGCATAAATCTTCCTAGTTATCTGCTTCATTAAGCCTATTTAAACGCATAGGTAACACGGTTATCAACTTATCTCGCATGTGATTAACTAGATCTTCTGTAGTTTGCCAGTTAATGCAACCATCAGTTATAGATACCCCATACTCTAAATCAGCTGGCGTTTTTCCCGAGCTGCTCTGATTACCATGATTTAAGTGGCTTTCTAACATAATACCAATCACCGATTCATTGCCCTCTAGAATTTGGTTAACAACATTTTTCGCTACCAAGGGCTGTCTACTAAAATCTTTGCTTGAATTTGCGTGACTGCAATCAATCACTAAACCAGCACTCAAATTCACTTTGTCTAATTCAGCTTCACAATCAGCGACACACACTGAGTCATAATTAGGTTGTTTGCCACCACGTAAAATAATATGTCCATCAGGATTACCTTGGGTAGTGATAACACTCACTTGTCCTTCACCATTAATACCCATAAAACTATGACCGGATGCGGCTGATTGCAAAGCATTGATGGCGATACCTAAACTGCCATCAGTACCGTTTTTAAAACCAACAGGCATAGACAAACCACTGGCCATTTCTCTATGTGTTTGTGATTCAGATGTGCGGGCACCGATTGCAGACCAACTAAATAATTCAGCCAGATATTGTGGGCTGATTGGATCGAGGGCTTCAGTTGCAACAGGCAATTCTAGTTCTGCCAACCAAATCAATAATTCTCTAGCCTTACGTAAACCAGTCTCAATATCAAAGGTATCGTTAATGTGCGGGTCGTTGATCAATCCTTTCCAACCAACCGTGGTACGCGGTTTTTCAAAATACACACGCATCACTATATAAAGCGTATCTTTGCAGCTCTCATGCAGTTCTTTGAGCTTAACGGCATACTCTTTTGCTGCTGCTATATCATGTATAGAGCAAGGACCACATATCAGCAAAAACCGATGATCTTTGCGGTGCAAAATATCGCTAATAACCTGCCTGGATGATTGAATAACTTGTAAAGCTGAATCACTCACTGGTAATTCTGACTTTAACGCTTGAGGTGTTACTAATACTTCTTCAGAGGAAATATTAATATTATTGATGCTGTCACGTAACATGGTTTAACTCTTCTAAAATAAACTTAAATTTGGCATTGGATCAACACATAATGAGACCCTTCGCAGTCGACAATTCTATAACACTTATACAGTGTAACGATTTAAATACATCGTGAATTATATTGTTTTCGAAATTGAATTGACTTTTTACCAGCTATTAAAATTGACAACAAGCTATAATTGCTTTTTTTGGGTTGCTTGCTTATTTATCCAGCAATACATCCATAAAAACTGCTAAACCAACAGAGCTGAAGGTAAACATAAAATATAGCAAAGATTTTATAAGTCGCTGATAGAGGCTATCTCTTTATAAAGATAGCCAATTTTGATTTGAAGATATATCAATTATCCTGCGGGGTATATATAACTTGATTGGATCCCAAGAGGCATACCCAGCCCCCAATAAGCCAGTAAAAAAACTGACCAAAGTAACAAAAGACTAATTGAATAAGGCAACATTAATGATAGTAGAGTGCCTATACCTGTTGACTTCACATAGCGTTGGCAATATACCACCACTAAAGGAAAATATGGCATCAACGGGGTAATGATGTTGGAAGACGAATCCCCGACCCGATAAGCCGCTTGAGTTAAATCTGGCGAAATATTTAGTTGCATCAGCATAGGTACAAATATAGGTCCCAACAAAGCCCACTTAGCAGAGGACGAGCCCACAAACAGATTCACAAAAGCGGTCAAAAAGACAATACCGACTATTGTCACCATACTCGGTAATGCCAATGATTTTAATACCTCAGCTCCTTCTATTGCCAATAATGCACCTAAGTTTGACTTACTAAAGGCATCAATAAACAATGAACAGAAAAAAGCCATAACGATATAATAACTCATACCTTGCATGGCTTTTGTCATGGTATCAATCATATCTTTGCTGGACTTAAAAGTACCCGACATAAAGCCAAATACCACACCCGGTATCAAAAATAACAAAAATATGATTGGAACAATAGATTGCATAATAGGTGCAGTAAATGATGTTAACTCGCCAGTAGGCGCTCTAAATGGTGAAGAGTCAGGATACAAGACAGCGACTAAGGCAATCAGTCCCCCTAGCATTGTCAAGGAGGCAAATTTTAGTGCCCGACTTTGTTTAGCGTTCAATTCATCAAACTTCGGGATATCGGCAGGATCGCCATCAACTTCAACATCTTTTAAACGGGGCTCAATCACTTTATCGGTTAAGTACCAACCAATGCTTACCACCAATAAAGTGGATGCAGAATTAAAAAACCAATTATTAAGCGGATTTATTTGAATATTTGGATCAATGATTTGCGCCGCACTCTGCGTAAAACTTTGCAGTAAAGGGTCGATAGCTGATGGAATAAAGTTGGCACAAAAACCACCACTAACACCAGCAAATGCGGCGGCAATACCAGCTAATGGATGTCTACCCATCGCATAGAAAATAACGCCTGCTAATGGGATAACCAAGACATATCCTGCGTCTGTTGCGGTATGGCTAACGATGGCTACTAATACCACCATAGGTGTTAATAATGCCTTAGGCGTTGAGTCGAGCATGCGTTTCAAACCCGCACTAATAAACCCTGAATGTTCTGCCACTCCTACGCCTAACATAGCCACTAACACCACACCTAAGGGAGCAAAACCAGTGAATATTGTTACCATCCTCGACAAAAAATCTACCAAGGAGTCACCCGTTAATAAATTGTTTACCACCACAGCTTCGGCTGTTCTAGGGTCTATTGCACTGAAGCTGAAGTTTGACAATATAGCTGACAACACCCACACCACAACCAAACAAAACAAAAATATAATGGCTGGATCAGGTAACTTATTTCCAGCTCTTTCCACTTTGTCCAATGCACGCATTGTCCAACTAGTTTGATTTGACATAAAACGACTCCATTTGTTTACCACGTGAGATAGTATCTTCTATCAGAATTTTTTTGCCATAACCACTAACCATACCTATAAACAATATTACTTAGTATTTATGTATGTATTCAACTCAAAACTTTAACGACTTTAGCCGGTACACCCGCCACTAAAGTATTAGCGGGAATATCTTTATTAACGACAGCACCTGCTGCAATCACTACATTATCACCAATATTCACGCCCTCTAATATCTTGGCACCCATGCCAATCCAAACGCTATTACCAATATTTATTGGTTTGGCCGTTTCAATACCTTTATTACGTTTAAGGGGATCCAAAGAGTGAGTAGAGGTTGAAATCATCACTCCGGGGGCAATCATGACATCATGGCCAAAACTAACAGCAGCAGCATCTAAGATGACTAAGCCATGATTGGCATAGAAGTTTTTACCGCAAGAAATATTGTAACCATAATCACAATAAAAGTGAGGCTCTATCCAAGCGCCGCCACATTGATTAAATAATGATTGAATAATTTTACGGCTACCCTTTCTAGCATCGATATCAAACTGGTTAAACTGTTGACAAAGTTTTTTGGCTTTAGCTCTGTCTTGCTGCAGTGACTTGTCACTAGAAAAATACTCAAGTCCTTGCAACATCTTTTGTTTTTCGGTTAGGTCGCTCATATTTGTCCTCTCAAGCTTCTTTTAAAAACGCCACGCCACAAAGCGGCTGACTTTTTGTCCTTGCGCCATCTCGATAGTCTTAACATCACTGATGCCCTTTTGACGCAAACTTTTATATATGTTGATCAGGGTATCTTTTTTTGAAACTAAGCTGCTAAACCAGTTTATTTGAGTTGCGTAATCAGAGCTTTCAGCAATCATTCGCTGAATAAACTGCAGTTCACCGCCTTCGCACCACAGCTCATTCGATTGCCCAGCAAAATTGAGGGCATTACTGTGCTTTTGGGTGTTTACGTGACTGCCCCGCTTTACCTTATTCTTGGTTAGATTCATTACTTTTCGCTGGGAAACCGCTTTGGCTTGCTCAGCTGATTGATGAAAGGGTGGATTACACATACAAAAATCAAAGTGTTCATCTGTCTTTACCACACCAGTGAAAATTTGTTGCTGGCCATGTTGTTTTCTAATAGTGATGTTACCGGTCAAAACAGAGTTTGAGTCAATAATCATGTTGCCCGATTTAATCGAAATAGGATCAATGTCTGTCCCCACCATTTTCCAGCCATATGCTCTAGTGGCAATAATTGGATAAATAACATTTGCCCCAGTACCAATATCTATACCTTTGATGGTGTTGCCTTTAGGCACTACGCCGTAATTATCTTTGGCTAATAGGTCGGCTAAATAATGCACATAATCAGCCCTGCCAGGAATGGGAGGACATAAGTATCCATCTGGAACATCCCAAAATTCAACCTGATAATAATGCGCTAATAATGCAGCATTAAGTGCCTTAACAGCATGTGCGTTGGCAAAATCTATGCTACTACTGCCATCAGGCTTCACTAAAATATGGGACTGCAATGCGGGATAACTCTGCACCAGTTGCGCTAATGGATAACTATCTTGATGTAAATTTCTGGGATGTTTCAATGTCTGCGTCTAATTTATTTGGCTTTTGGCTAAAATATCCAAGGCTAAAGCTTCGGCCACTTTTATCCCATCAATACCTGCTGACCAAATACCTCCGGCATAACCCGCTCCCTCACCGGCCGGATATAAACCACCGGTATTAATACTTTGTAGGTCTTTGCCGCGTTTAATGCAAATAGGTGAAGATGTACGGGTTTCTACACCGGTCAATAATCCATCCGCTTTGGCGAATCCTTTAATCTTTTTGTCAAAGGCAGGGATGGCCTCTTGAATAGCGTCAATCACATATTTGGGCACAACTTTGGATAAATCAGTCAATGTGATCCCTGGCGTATAAGACGAATTAACCTCACCTAGTTGCTCACTCGATTTACCCTGCAAAAAATCTCCTATTAATTGTGCGGGTGCATGGTAATTTTCGCCACCTATCTTGTAAGCGAGTTCTTCAAGTTGGCGCTGCAAGGCAATGCCCGCCAAAGGATGTTCTGGGTAATCTTTTTCTGGTGTAATGCCCACTACTATCGCGCTATTTGCATTTCGTTCATGACGGGAGTATTGACTCATGCCATTGGTTACCACTCTGCCCGCTTCAGACGCAGCGGCCACCACAGTTCCACCAGGACACATACAAAAACTGTAGACCGAACGACCGTTTTTACAATGGTGCACCAATTTATAATCCGCAGCACCTAATATAGGATTACCAGCATTATCTCCAAAACGACTTTCATCGATCATCGACTGTTCGTGTTCTATTCTAAAGCCTATTGAAAATGGCTTAGCTTCAACGTAAACACCTTGTTCATACAACATTTCGAAAGTATCTCGTGCACTATGTCCCACAGCTAAAACTGCATGTTCACAAACCAAATGTTCACCACTGGATAAATGTAAACCTTTTAGTTTATGGTCTTGAATATCTAGTTTATCAACTCTCGTGCCAAACCGAATTTCACCACCTAACTCGGTAATCTGTGCGCGCATTTTTTCAACCATGTTAACCAGCTTAAAGGTACCGATATGAGGCTTACTCACATATAAAATTTCTTCGGGTGCGCCAGCTGCAACAAACTCATGCAATACCTTACGGCCATAATGTTTACGATCTTTAATTTGACTATATAATTTACCATCTGAAAATGTACCTGCCCCACCTTCACCAAATTGCACATTAGACTCAGTATCAAGGGGCTTATTACGCCAAAAACCAAACACATCTTTGGTGCGTTCACGTACTGCCTTGCCGCGCTCTAACACTATGGGTTTAAACCCCATTTGAGCTAATATCAAAGCGGCAAACAAACCACAAGGACCAAGACCAATTACCACTGGGCGAGCACTCATGTTTTGTGGTGCCTGAGCCACAAACTTATATGTCATGTCTGGGGTTTCACGCACATGAGGATCATCAACAAACTGTGCTAGAATCTCACCTTGTCCTACTACCTCGACATCAACAATATAAATCAATAAAATAGCTGATTTGTTACGGGCATCATAAGCACGTTTATGCACCTCAAAAGACAACATATCTTCTAAGGCTATTCCCAACTTATTCAAAATGGCGGCGGGCAAGGCCTCTTCATTATGATTTAACGGTAATTTAACTTCGTTTAAACGCAACATAAGGTTTCCAATGGTCAAACATAAACAACTCGCCAATTTTCAGCGCAGCCCTTCATTTTCTGAGGCAATGTATTTTATGTTAGATAGCATGCTTAGGATAGATAAATTCTATATTCAATTAAAGACACAGTTGTTGTTTTTTACTGTCGCTACTTTATGATCGGTATAATCACAAAATTTAAACAAAGATACCCAACACTATGACCTTTGTAGTCACTGACAGCTGCATCAAATGTAAATTTACAGACTGTGTGCCTGTATGCCCTGTAGATGCCTTTTATGAAGGTGAAAACTTTTTAGTTATCCACCCCGATGTCTGTATTGATTGTGGATTATGTGTACCAGAATGCCCAGTAGAAGCGATATTTGAGGACACTCATTTACCTGAAAACCAGCAACACTACTTGCAACTCAACGCCGAGCTAGCAGAAGTATGGCCAAATATTATTGAGCTACAAGCACCACCTGTAGATGCAGATGAATGGACGGGTATAGAAAACAAACTACCTTTACTGATCAAATAAGTAATGTTAGCTAAACGTCATGCCCTGAACCAACAAAAATCTAACCAATTATTTTGCTATTGAAACAGCAATTTGTTGTGCTTCCATTTTTTGTTGAGTCAACTTATAAGATAACTTATGCGCTAATGTGCGGTAGATCTGCTGTATGTCAGGACTAGCCTGTTGGTTATACATAAATTGGTTGCCGCTATCGGCTAATTCACGGATCTGCATATTTAACGGTAATTGAGCTAATAATGCTACTTGGTATTTTTGTGCAATTTGTTGCCCACCACCAGCACCAAAGATATTGGATTTGTGACCACATTGCGTGCACATGTGGTAACTCATATTTTCTACTATGCCTAAAACATTTATATGCACTTTATTAAACATGGCGATGCCTTTTATGGCATCAGCCAAGGCTAAATCCTGTGGTGTGGTAACAATCACAGCTGCAGAAACTGGCATATTTTGGGCTAATGTTAACTGTATATCCCCAGTGCCTGGCGGCATATCAACGATAAGATAATCCAGATCATTCCATAATGTCTCATTATACAGTTGTTGAAATGCTTTACTGGCCATAGGTCCACGCCAAATTGTTGCTGAATCCTCGTCTACCAAATAACCAATAGACATGGTCTGTATGCCATTGACTATAACCGGGTTGATGTGTTTATTGTCCGGTGATCCAGGCTCGGCATTTTTAGTGCCCAAAAGAGTAGGTATAGAAGGGCCATACACATCCGCATCTAAAATCCCCACTGTGGCGCCTTCTAAACTCAGTGCAGCAGCCAGATTTATAGAGGTAGTGGACTTACCTACCCCACCTTTACCCGATGCCACAGCAATCACATTCTTTACAACGTTAGGATTTTGTCCCTTAATTGAAGGAATGTTATAGGCCAGCGTGATATCAACATTATGCTCTTCGGCAAACCTGTCTAAGACAGGTTTAAACTCGCCGTCAGCCCCAAGCAGGCTATTACATACAAAAGGTAAACTCAGGCTAACAACCCTACCTTCAATTTTAATGAAGTGAGAGGTTTGTTGTATATCTGCGAAATAAGCGGGAATAGTGGTTTGTAATAAAGTGGCAAGCTTCGTATGAATATCTGACATAGTGATTCGCAATCCAAAGAAATAAAGAAAAGAAAAAAAAGGAAATACCCTAACCTATATTCGGCTCTGTTTTACCTTTAGGCAATAATATATTACTGCACCCATAAATGAACCGGTAAACCAACCATAATCATAAAACCAACTTATATATCCAGTCATTAAGCTAAAAAGAGTTAAGGCTACAGGCACAACAAAAGCGACCATTCCCTGAATGTTGATATCAGCATATTTACCACCGCGCAGGTATAAAGACACCAAATCAAGCTGCTGTTTATTGATCACAAAATAATCCACTATCATGATCCCTGCTATGGGGCCAAGTAGGCTCGAATAACCTAATAACCAGTTTGAATACAGCGACTCAACACTGACATCTGACTCTACCCAGTGCATTTTTTTCAACAGCTCCCAACTCATCATTAACAAGCCAATCAAGCCGGTTAATAACACGCCACGTTTTTCACTAATAAACTTTGGTGCCACATTTTGAAAATCATTGGTAGGTGAAACAATATTGGCGGCACTATTGGTAGATAGTGTTGCAATAATAATTAACAACATAGCAATGCCCACTAATAAAGGACTGTCTATTTTGCCAATCAGGTTAATAGGATCGGAAATAGTTTCACCCACCAAAACAGTGGAAGCAGAGGTTAGGATCACACCCAAAGATGCAAAGAAAAACATGGTCAGAGGCAAACCGATCACCTGACCCACAATTTGGTCTTTTTGCGATTTAACGAATCGACTAAAATCAGGAATATTTAAGCTTAGTGTTGCCCAAAACCCCACCATAGCAGTCACACCTGCCATTAAATACGGCAGCGCTGGATCCCCTTCTGGTCGATCGGCTTTGGTCGCTAATACTTCATTAAGATTAATTTGCGGTAAAGCCCAAAACATTAAGCCTGCACCTACAATTAATAATAACGGAGCAGACCAATTTTCTAACTGTTTAATAGCATTGGCGCCTTTTAACACCACATACAGATTCAGCGCCCAAAACATAAAGAAACCGTAGACTTCACCAGCACTTCCTAACACAGCCCAACTAGGTGATAACGCTGAAAGCAAAAGATGGCAAGCAATACCGCCAAACAAGGATTGAATACCAAACCAACCACACGCTACAAACGCTCTGATCAAACAAGGCACATTTGAACCATAAAGGCCAAATGATGAACGCAGTAATACAGGGAAAGGAATACCGTATTTAGTACCAGAAAAAGCGTTTAAAGTCAGGGGGATCAATACAATCAAGTTGGCAATGAGTATAGTAAACAAGGCTTCCATTACGGAAAGACCAAAATAAGCGGTTAATACGCCACCCAAGGTATAAGTGGGAACACATATGGACATGCCCACCCACAAAGCCGCAACGTTGCCTTTGTGCCAAGTACGCTGGGCAATTTTTGTTGGTGCAATATCTTGATTATACAGAGAACTATTACGTACATCCTGCTGCACATTTAATTCAACAAATTCACCCACTTCACGAGTAGTGGATATCACTGAGGATGTATCTATTGGTTGCCCCTGCATAAAATTCATCCTCTTTGTATCCAATAATTTAAGTACGATGGCTTAAGCAATGCCTGTGCTAACCATTCTTATTTCTATAGAATTTTCAGTCTTCCACAACCTAGCTCAAAACCTAGCTGCTTATATTTCAGTTAATTTCCCATACGTTTCAGGACGTCTATCTCGATAGAATTGCCACACTTTTCTGACCTCATCGATCATATCTAAATCAAGGGTCGAGATCAGTAATTCGTCGTTATCTTCAGAAGCTTCATCAATGATTTCACCTCTTGGATTAACGTGATAACTGGTGCCATAAAACTTACCAATATTCCAAGGTGCTTCTATGCCAACACGATTGATACAGCCCATAAAATAGCCGTTAGCTACTGCGTGAGCGGGTTGTTCTAATTTCCAAAGATACTGAGACAAACCAGCAACAGTAGCTGATGGGTTATAAACAATCTCGGCACCATTTAATCCCAAAATACGCGCGCCCTCAGGAAAATGCCTGTCGTAACAAATATACACAGCAATTTTGGCATAGCGAGTCTGAAATACAGGGTATTCTGCATCGCCAGGTTTGAAGAAAAATTTCTCCCAAAATCCATTAGTATGTGGGATTTGTTTTTTGCGGTATTTACCTAAGTAGCTTCCATCGGCGTCTATCACTGCTGCGGTATTGTAGTAAACACCTGGCTGAACATATTCGTAGACAGGCACTATCATCACCATTTCATATTTCTTGGCGTACTTTGCCATCAAATCAGTCATCGGCCCTGGAACAGTTTCAGCAGCGTCATACCAGCGCACGTCTTGAGAAGGACAAAAGTAAGGACCATTGAATATTTCCTGTAAACACAGTATCTGCACGCCTTTTTTACCGGCTTCTTCAATGAAAGGAATATGATGTTCAAGGGCAGCTTGTTGAATGTCTTTCACCGGCACTGATTCATCATTTATAGGATTGTGGCACTGGATCAGGCCACTGATTACATGTCTTGGCATAAACTATCTCCGTCAGTTATTCTTATTATTAAGCTTCTCTAAAAGGGTTTGCAGGATGATGTAACCAACTCAAATGATCTTCCCCCGTATCAATATCTAGCATCACTATTGCATTGGGCTCTGGGCATGTCACCTGACACAAATTACAACCCACACATTCTTTTTCAATCACTGTGTATTCATTTCCGCCATCTCTAGCCGTTTTTAAAATAGACTGATGGGACGTATCTTCACAAGCAGCAAAACAACGACCACATTGAATGCAGTTGTCCTGATTAATATAAGCTACACGTTTGTAGTTCATATTAAGATGTTTCCAATCAGTGGTATTAGGAATGGCCATACGGCAAAAATCGTCAATAGACTCGTAGCCTTTTTGATCCATCCAATCACTGAGACCATCACATAAATCGTCTATAATTTTAAATCCAAATAACATGGCCGCAGTACACACCTGCACGTTAGCCGCACCCAAAGCGATAAATTCGGCAGCATCGCGCCAATTAGATATACCACCGATACCTGAAATAGGTAAATCCGCAGTAACTGGGCTACGTGCAATTTCTGACAACATGCTAAGTGCGATTGGTTTTACGGCCGGGCCACAGTAACCGCCATGCGTGCCTTTACCGTCAACACTGGGCTCTGGGGACATGGTATCTAAATTGACTGAGGTAATAGAGTTAATAGTATTAATTAAACTTACCGCATCAGCACCGCCGCGCAATGCAGCTTCAGCAGGCAAGCGTATATCAGTGATATTCGGTGTGAGTTTGACAATAACTGGCAACGAACAATATTGTTTGCACCAGCGAGTAACCATTTCTATGTATTCTGGCACCTGACCCACCGCAGCACCCATACCGCGTTCAGGCATACCATGTGGACAACCAAAATTCAGCTCTATGCCATCGGCACCTGTGGCCTCGACCTTGGGTAAAATGGCTTTCCAAGATCCTTCTTCACAGGGCACCATAAGAGATACTATCATCGCGCGATCTGGCCAATCTTTCTTGACCTGGGTAATTTCGTCTAAGTTAATTTGTAATGAGCGGTCAGTAATCAGCTCAATGTTATTGAAACCTAGTACTTGGCGATTTTGACCGTAATGAACCCCATAACGAGATGACACATTGATGGGTGCAGGGTCTTCACCCAACGTTTTCCAAACCACGCCACCCCAACCGGCTTCAAATGCACGAATAACATTGTAGGCTTTGTCAGTAGGAGGTGCCGACGCTAACCAAAAAGGATTAATACATTTAATACCTAAAAACTCACTGGATAAATCTGCCATTAGTGTCTCCCTTCATGCTGCAACAGTTGATGAATAGCTAATGCTGCTTTGTTTCCGTGGTCAACCGCTTCAACAACTAAGTCTTTTCCCTTAATACAATCACCACCGGCATATACCCTAGGGATGGAGGTTTGGAAAGTACTGTCGACTGCTAATCGTCCACTTTTACATAAATCTGGTCGCTGCGTATCTTGCTGCAAAAAACTCGGATGCAATTTCTGCCCAATCGCTCTAAATACTACATCACAAGGTATGCTGATAACTTCATCAGTGGCTACAAGCTTTCCTTGTTCGTTAGTCAAAGTACGATTAAATTCCATTACATCAATACCATTTTCATCACCTAAAATCTGTTTAGGCTGGGCATTGCACACAAATCGAACACCGTTAGTTTGCGCCAATTTTTGCTCATGCTCTGATGCACCCATTGCCTGTTGGTCGCGGCGATACAC
>JBNMPD010000015.1:0-29081 GCA_051276225.1 Flavobacteriales bacterium | reverse complement strand
CTGCTGGTTTGGCTGCTGCTGGTTTAACCGCTGCTGATTTAGTCGCTGCTGGCTTAGCTGTTGCCTGTTTAGCCTCAGCTGACTTAGCCGCTGCTGGCTTAGCTGCAACTGGTTTTGCTGGTGCTTTAACTGGTGCTTTAGTTATTGTAGCTGTTACTTTTTTAGTGGAACTTGCTGAAGTTGTGTTTTTTTTCTCAGCTGCTTTTTGCTGAGCGAGTTTAGCGACAACTTCTATAAGGTTGTCAACGCGTTGCGCTAACATATCAATCTGCTGGTTACGACTTTCGTCGCCAAAACCTAGCCTGGCTTTTAATGCTGAAATTTTGTCTCGTAACATATTTTGGCTCTCTAATTTTGTTTGTATTTGTGCTTCTAGCGACTCGCCTTTTTCAAGCAAGTCATTCACTAATTCTGAACCATCAACAAATATTTGGTCAAACTTATTAGCCACTATTTCGCGGCCACTCTCATAGGCACCCACACTAGCCAACAACATTTCATGTGCCAAAACTATGGTTTTTTTAGCAGTATTCAAATTGATTCTCCTAATATCTTAGCCCACACTAATATAAGTGAAAGATAAAAATACCCAAGGCAGTCAAAAAGTTATGGCTTTTTATCCACGTTGGGTATTAAAACAATTACTTTGCAGCTAGTTTTGCAACAGCGTCGGTAAGTGCATCAATTTTAGCTGATAATTCTGCAACTTTCTGATCGGCACTTACATTGTCCAAACCTAGTTTCTTGCGCACTTCTGCAACACGCGTTTCAACTTTGTCTTTTACTTGAAATTTGTCTTTAGCTTCACCTTCAATTTTAGAGCCTTTAACAACTAACTCATCGAACATCTTGCTTGCTTCAACACTAATTTTCTCGTATTGCCCTTGTGCTTCATCAAAACTTTTACCATAAGCGCCTAAACCTGCGAGCCAGATTTTACGTGCAAATTCTTCTGCTTCGTTAACTTTACCTTTGATAGAATCTAATTTTGTCATGGGTATTTCCTTTTTTAAATAAGTTGCATTGTCTGAATTGAGTATAATATTAAAGAAAGGAATTAGAATCCGCATACTAATCATGCAATTATTTTGATTCTATTTTAAAGACCGTGTAAGTCAATGAAGTGCTAGGTGCATGTGCTGCACAGAGTTGAGTTTTATTTAATTATTCAGGCTGACGATAATATCAGCCTGTCTGGCCGTATTTTAGCCTAATCAGCTATGCCTTTTGGCATATCAGCACGTAACTCTTGCCAAATTTTACCGCTTTCAATGCCGTAGGTTCTAATCACTAAGGGAACATTTTCATAGTCACCCTTCTCAGCAAGCCCTAACAGTTGTTTATAATAACTGCGGGTTAAATCTCTGGATTTCTGATTCGAGAAATAATAACCTCCGATACGTGAGTACATGCCCCTAAAACCGTTCATCATTAACACATAAACTGGATTGCCAGAGGCAAAGGCCAAATCATGGTTAAGTTGGTAATCACTCTGTGCAAAAATCTTACCGTCATCAGGTATATCACTATGACTATTTAAAATTTCAATGGTTTTATCTTGTTGATTACGTATGGCTCCACGAATAAATACAGCGCTTAGATTAGTTCTGGCGGCCAATAAGTGGTCAACAAGTTCAGGGATCCCATCCTCGTCGAGTCGAGCCAATGTTTCTAAAATATTAAGACCCGACGTTTCCCAAAAATTATTGACCTTAGTTGGTTTGCCATGTTTGATTGTCAACCAACCATCACGAGCTAAACGTTGCAATACTTCACGCAAAGTTGTGCGAGTTACACCTATCAGTTCAGATAATTCACGTTCTGCAGGCAGAATCGTGCCCGGTGGGAAGCGTCCACTCCAGATAGATTCTACAATGTACTCTTCAGCGAATCCTGCTGGGCTTTGTGCCTTGTATATCATTAATTACTCACTTCTTTATTTTAGTTTTTTTAATTTTTATGAACTGATTGTACCAGAGGATTTTTACTGGTTACAACGAAACTTTGAGTTGATAACATAGTAAAGAAAAAAATTAAGCTGAATTTACCTGAATTTTTGCTAACTTTGGGATTTTCAGGTTATTTTTGGGTACACTTATCGAATTCGTTGATCCAATAATTATAATACTCAGCAAGGAATTTTGCATATGCAAATGTCAGTACCTCAAGCAGTAGCAGCCAATTTTTTAGGTAAAGCCCCAACTTGGTATAAACAAGCCATTGTCGCTTTTCTTATTATTAATCCTATATTGTTTGTCATTAACCCTTATATCGCTGGTTGGGCATTGGTCCTAGAATTTATTTTCACCCTGGCGATGGCACTAAAATGTTATCCACTCCAACCCGGTGGTCTGTTGCTAATGGAAGCAATGTTTATCGGTATGACAACACCCGAGCATATGAAACATGAAATGGTGGTCAATATTGAAGTTATTTTACTCTTAGTATTTATGGTGGCTGGCATCTACTTTATGAAGGGGTTGTTACTTTATCTTTTCACTAAACTACTCATCAAACTTAAAAACAAGATTGCTTTATCAATAGCGTTTGCAGCGGCTTGTGCAGTGTTATCAGCATTCTTAGATGCGTTAACTGTTGTAGCAGTTATTATAACTGTAGGTCTCGGGTTTTACTCTATTTATCACAAAGTGGCATCGGGTAAGGACTTTCATTCTGAGCATGATCATTCCCACGATGATGAAGTGCCCAGCCCTAATCGTAATGACTTGGAAGACTTCCGAGCATTTTTACGTAACTTAATGATGCATGCAGGTGTCGGTACTGCACTGGGCGGTGTAATGACGATGGTGGGTGAACCACAAAACCTAATCATCGCTGATAAAGCGGGTTGGGACTTTATTGAGTTTTTCATTCGTATGTCTCCTATTACTATTCCTGTTTTTTTTGCAGGACTAGCGACTACTTTTATAGTCGAGAAATTTTCATTGTTTAATTACGGCGCGCAGTTGCCGCAGAAAGTCAGACAAATTTTGACTGACTACGACAAAGATGTCGAAGTTAACTTAACCACGCAAGATAAGGTTAAATTAGCTATTCAAGGTCTAATTGCCGTTTGGTTAGTTATAGGTTTGGCTGGACATTTAGCAGCTGTTGGTTTAATCGGACTTTCCATTATTGTACTAGCAACATCCATGGGTGGTGTAATTGACGAACACTCTATAGGTAAAGCTTTTGAAGAAGCATTACCTTTCACTGCATTATTATGTGTCTTTTTTGGAATTGTAGCGGTAATTATCGACCAAGGGTTATTTAGCCCAGTGATTAACTGGGTGTTAACCTTTGAAGGAAAAACACAATTGGTTATGTTTTATTTAGCCAATGGGTTGTTATCGATGGTCAGTGACAACGTGTTTGTTGGCTCGGTATATATTACCGAGGTAACAGCGGCACTTAACAGTGGTGTTATTACTCGCGACCAATTTGATTTGTTGGCGGTTGCTATTAATACGGGTACTAACTTACCTAGTGTTGCCACACCAAACGGTCAAGCAGCATTCTTATTCCTACTAACATCGGCTATTGCACCACTGCTTAGATTATCTTATGGCACCATGGTGTACATGGCGTTACCTTACACAGTGGTTCTAACACTGGTTGGCTTAGCTGCAACTTACTTTGGACTGATTGACTTAACACAGTGGTTGTACGACATGCACTTTATCGAACATCACTCAGGAACGATACCTGGAAGTGATGCTCTACCCCATTAACTAGGACAGACTATTGTTAAGTAATCTAGCATCATTATCAACTGACAGGCGCGCGTGGGGACTATTGTTTTTCTCTGCGCTGTGCTTGGAAATATTCGCATTGTACTACCAACATGTTATGGATTTACGTCCTTGCATTATGTGTATTTATCAACGTACCGCTGTATTTGGTGTCATGTTTGCGGCAATACCGGCGATGTTAGTTAATAACCTTTTCACCCGATTAATTAGTTATATCGGCTGGGGCATATCTGCTATCTGGGGGTCACTTATTGCCATCGAGCATGTAGATATTCAGACCGCTCTCAACCCATTTTTTGCTAGCTGCGAGTTTGTGCCTAATTTCCCTTCTTGGGCACCCTTGCATGAATGGCTGCCAAATGTTTTCGCTGCGACAGGCGACTGTGCAGATATAAACTGGTCATTTATGGACAGGAGCATGCCACAATGGATGATAGTTATTTTTGCAATTTATGCGGCGATTTGGGCTGTGATGTTACTTAGCCGATTATTCGTAAAGCGCAGCTTGTAGCATTAACTACATGATAATTTTTTAACTTTATCCAAACTCACATATGTGAGTTTGAATAAAAGGTTAAATCGATTGAGAAAATTGATTGAAACATCTGATGATTTTACAAAGCCGATTAGTCTTAATCGCAATTTTGGCTAAGTCGATAGCTAAACTGAACGCCGAACCCACAGCAACAATATTGACTATCTACCCCTGCTGATTTTGTAACCATTCAAAGCTAAAGCTTGATCTTGAACCCAACACCTAATAACAATCCAGTCGGATGGTTGTTGACTTCAATTACTAACCACGCTTCAGTCACAGCAAAATATTCGCAATCTATATTATATGTTTAAGGTTTTATCCAGCTCGTTACTATAAGAAATTTAAACGATCGATCGCTGTGTAAAGGGATGCGAGGGCAAAGGCAATAATGAGAAGCATTGTTTCTTAACAAACCACTTTAGCTTAATTAATTAGCTAAAATGGTAAAGATGTGAATCCTAAAATGAATATCCAACCTGCAAAAAAGAGTTTTAAATTTTTGGCCGAAAAATACAGTACTAATTGTTTAGCTAAGATACCGCCTACTATGGCACCGGCTCCAGCAAACAGTACCACCGGCCAATAGATGGCTTTGGTGATCACTAAGTGAAAAATAACACCACCCCATACCGTCATTGCGCTCAATATAACGGCAGCAGCGATGGCAAGAGTTACATTAAATCGTCGCATAATTAAATATACCGCTACCAACTCTCCTACCCCTATAGATAACCAAGCAGTGATGCCACCGCCTACTAAAGCAATAATTGGCAAAGCAATATAATCATACATATATAACTTTTTATTAAAATTTTCACTGTTTAACAAAAACACGGTAGCAAAAATGGCTAATGCCAAACCTATAGAGAAAACACCAAAACCTGTGTGCAAACTAGTGGGATCACTGAAATGTGCAAAAAACTGTGGGTTAATTTGCACCATAAATAGCCCTAAAATGGAGGGTGGTACGGTTATCAATAGAATTTTAACCAAAGGTAGCCATTGTGTAGACTCAGGCTCCCGTTTAGCTTTTTGTTGCTGGTAAAACCCCCACCAAGTTATAGCGCCAGCTGTCATACCACAACATTGGATCGCAAAACTAGTCGCAACAGACGTGGCGACGGTAAAATCCATTTGATTAAAAAAAGGTACAAAAACCACACCGCCACCTGCACCAGTCGCATTAGCAAAAATAGCACCTAACAGACCTAAAAAAGTAAAACCGCCGTATTCACTTATAAGATTAATGGGTAGTGTTTGCCAAAATACTAGATTCAGCCAAAAAAATAGCAAAAATACACGAATATGCTTGGCTGATATTTTTAAAGACATAAAATATGAATGACCTATACTGAAAATTCAAAAAATAGACTCTGCCTGAATAAAACAACTGAGACAAAGAAAAAGATCAAACAATGGTAAAACTCAAACACAAACATGACTCGGTTATTTTAACCCTTCAACCCAATCGCTCGGCCAATTGGCAACAAAACAAAATCATTATCATGGTGATGGCAGCTTTTGTGATGATCATTGCCATTGCATGGAGTCTAGTGGGTGTTTGGATAATTCTGCCTTTTGCAGGTTTTGAAGTGGGACTATTGACTTTTTTAATGTACCGCGTGTCTTATTCAACTTACCAAAAGCAGGTTATTACTATCAATAGCCATGCGGTGACATTTGAGTCGGGTGTCTATTACCGTAAGCAATGTATACATTTTGAAAAGGACAAGACCTCAGTTGTAACAATAGAAGCACAAACCGACTTCGAACAAACACACATCACCCTTAAAGATAAACAACAAAAGGTGGTCATTGGGGAATTTTTAAATCAACAAGATCGACAAACTATGCTATCTCATTTTAAAGAAGCGCAACTTTATGTGCATAGCGACCAATGGTGGAAAGGTAATTAATGCCATTGCCATACTTTTTATTTTGAAGGATTTTGACAATGCTATTCGACACTTTGCCTAATATAAATATTAATAAAAGACCTAGTTTTAAAACAATCGTCCTTGACGTTTTATTTTGAGTAGAAAAACATTGTTAATGTTGAGTATCGATTTAGACCAAGGAAGGTTTGCTGATGTTCAATGTTTTAACACCTTTATGGTGAAACGTGCGAAATAAAAGCCTCACATTAAATAGTAGGGTATTAGAGTTATACAACGTATCTGTATTAATGTTATTGCGTTTTTTCCGACACTTTATCAATCAAAAATTGTGTGTGGCCCAGACAGTAAAAAGTTGAACCTTTATCCGACATAATAAATTGATTATGCTGCATCACCACCGATGTTGCATCTTTCAAAAAACCGACCAGTTGCTCTTTTGGCATATCCTCTGACTTATACTCAGCAGCCTGCTTTTTTGCCTGCCCCCATTCTACAAACTGTGATAATTTACCTGTTTATTGCACCAGAGAATTAAGACGTGTGTCTTTATCAAAATATTGTTGCAGCGTTTTAGCATTTTTTGTCTCCCCTTCGGCCACCAACTTACCGTCTTGCAATGTCACTGCAACCTCGGACGAAAGCTCAAAATTTTTCGCTAGCTGAGAGATTTCTCGGTCTGGTTTTTGTTGGTTTAACTGGTAATAATTATCAACCAGGTTAAGGTCAATATCAATTTCACCTTTTTCTAGTCGCTTTAATGTTTCTTCAAATTGTCTTTTATTCAAACCACTTTCAAGCACATCGAGCCCACCGCTGATATCTTTGTTATTGGTTTTAGCAAGTGATTGAAGAACGTCACTCGACTTATTATAATCAGCAATGTAATTAAATAGAGATAAAGGTTTGTTATTGATTTCCATGATCACGACTTACTAAGGTATTTAACTAATTTATAGTATATCTATAAGAGTAAATAACGCACCACCATAGCAACTAAAGAAAAAATATTGACGTATTAAAGAATTCAATAAATTCATATGCATATATTTTTTGTGTAATGTGTGTTCAAACATTTATTGCAAAAAGACACTTTTAATATGGCTAATAATACGGTAATAATTTGCCTATAAACGATGGCTATTTGAGTATTTATAATTCAATGTTTAATGAAGAGCACCTAACAAATTTAAATGCGATTTAAAAATTTACTGACTAGTTACAAAAATACTTGTAGATTTTAATGGCTTCGGATCTTATGGTCCTTCAACCAATTAATAAGGACGACATATGAAACACTTTTTTACTGTATTAACCGGTTTAATCTTAACATTTGAAGTATATGCAGATACGTTGAGGTTATCAGAACCCGTCGCACAAGATGCTCAAAGTGAAACTTTTGGGGTGAAAATTAATAACTCGCTGCCTATATTAAGCATGCAGGATTTGGTCACTGACTCACCCTCACACTTGGCTAAGCCATTTCAAGTGGAAGCAAGGATAGCCAAAGTCTGCCAAAAGAAAGGCTGCTTTTTTATTGCGCAACAAGACCAACATATTTTACGGGTTTCATTCCGCGATTATGGGTTCTTTATCCCTACCGACAGTAATGGCAAAACAGTCACCCTTGCAGGTGAACTGGTTCAAAAGCGGTTAAGCTCGGAACAAGTGGCACATTTTAAAGCTGACTTAAAAAGCGATACCGCTATGTTGACACCCGGCGTGGTTTACGAAATTGTGGCTGATAGTGTGAAAATTCCTCTAGGTTAATAAATAACTCTGAACCTATTAATTATTAATGATTGCATAATGGGTATTATTGGGCACTGGTGTCTCTGGCAATGCCCCCTTAAAAAAGTGTGTCGCTAAAAACTCAATACATTAATTTCTAAGTTGTTTAACTTATTATCAAGCCCAGTATGATATAGCGCTTCAATCGCTTTTGCGCCAGAGTATTCAGCCACTGCCACCTTGTCATTCATATGCACCGCAAAACTCTGCCAAGCTTTTGCATAACGCTCAGCAAAACCAGCATGTCCCCACTCTCCAGTTCGTTTTTTCACTTGGCTAGGGGCAAAGAAAAACTCACTGTCTAAGTGTCCATCTGGTTTGTCTTGTTGCGCGTGCACATCAGTTGAACCGATTAAGACTAACTTGTCCAAATTATCGACAAACTGTTTTTGTAAGTTTAGTAGTAAACTTTTATTGCCTGCAAAGTCTAACACCCAACTAAGTTTATCTTCGCCAAGTTGCGCAATGTCATCATAACTGAGGACTTGGTCATAACAGTCTAAGTCTTGGGTAAAGCCATTATTGTTGGCAGATGTGAGACCAATCACTTGATAGTTTAGTCCCCGTTCTGCTTTATGTTTCATCAACAAATGAGCGGCACCATAGGCAGTTTTACTGGATGCGCTGGTTAATATCACTTGCTGCACTGGTTGCTCAGAAGCCACTAAACTTTCACCAACGTAATCATCTAATACAAAAGAAGTCATAAACAACGGGCGATAATTTAGCTGCCATGCTTCTCTGTTAGCTTGATAGCCGGGGTCGCTAGCACAGCGCACATAATTGTCATACACAGGTGAAATACTTTTACGTTTTACACTGATATCAAAAAAGTGGGTAGGCGAGGTTTTACCCGCAGTGATCACCAAATGTGTTGCCATAGGCAAATAACCAAAGACTTTTTCACCTGCCTTAACTTCTGCATGATTTGATTCGAGCACAGTAGCAAAACCCCACATAGGCACAATGCCCCAGGTGTCGTCAGCTGGAAAAAATCCCCAATAACCCATCTTATCGCCAAAAACAGAGTACGTGACATTATTGGCTGAAAAACCAAAAGAGTCGATTTTAAGCAACACTTCATCGTCATGTAAATTTTTGCCGTAAAACTCTTTTTCGATTATTTTGGTATTCGACACATTGGACTTTTCAATCCAGATTTCGGTTAAATTATGCGCTTCGCTCATTATGTTTCGCCCTAAAGTGAATTTATTCTGATAGATTATACCAACACCTAAGTATAAGTTTTTAAACCGTTGTTACGGCATCACAAATTTGAATGCTGTGAAATAAACTAAGATGATTAACTAAGAGGCAAACAACCATGCAAGACACTTCTCCTAAGTTTGATGTGATAATTTTTGGCGCCACCAGCTTTGTTGGGCAAATACTAACACGATACATGCTTGCTCAGTTTGCCGTTGGAGGTGAACTTAAATGGGCTATTGCCGGGCGTTCACAAAACAAACTAAACGAATTAAAACTATCTTTAGGCACTGCAGGGGAAGCACTTAATATTTTAGTCGCTGATGCAGCAGACGAAGATTGTTTGCGCACATTATGTGCGGCTACTAGGGTTGTTGCTTCAACAGTGGGTCCTTATGCTCTTTATGGTGAACCATTAGTAAAAACCTGTGTGGCACTGGGCACAGACTACTGCGATCTCACCGGAGAAGTGCAATGGATAGCCAAAATGTTAGAACAGTATGAAGACGAGGCTAAAAAAAGTGGTGCACGTATTGTCAATAGTTGTGGTTTTGACTCTGTACCCTCCGATTTAGGCGTTTACTTTTTACAACAACATGCAAAACAAAAATTTGGTCAGACGTGTAGTAATATCAAAATGCGGGTCAAAAAAATGAAGGGTGCTGCTTCAGGTGGGACTGTGGCAAGCATGACCAATATATTTAAAGAAGTAGCCAGTAACCCAGCTCTGCGCAAAGTGTTAGCTAACCCATACGCAATTTGTCCATCTGATCATGGCAATACTGTGCGCCAAGACAATATGAACCGACCTCAATATGACAATGACTTTAACAGCTGGGTAGCACCTTTTGTAATGGCTGTTATTAACACCCGAATTGTACATAGAAGCAATGCCTTAGTAGAAGATGGCTACAGCCAACACTTTGATTACAACGAAGCCATGTTAACCGGTAAAGGATTAATGGGAAGTAGTATAGCCGCTGGAGTGGGGTTTGGATTAGGCGGATTTGCTATGGCAGCGGTTATTCCACCTACTCGCTGGGCAATGGAAAAATTCATTTTACCTAAACCTGGAGAAGGCCCAAGTCTAGAGGCCCAAGAAAAAGGTTTTTACGACTTACGTTTTTATGGCAAAACAGATGATGGCCAAGAAATTCGTTGCAAAGTGACAGGCGATCAAGACCCAGGTTATGGCTCTACCGCTAAAATGTTAGGACAAGCCGCCGCATGTTTAGCGCAAGACATCAGCAAAGATAAAGTACAAGGAGGATTCTGGACCCCAGCCAGTATTTTTGGTGAGCAATTAATCACACGTTTAGAGAGTCATGCTGGCTTAACGTTTGAGCTAATTGAATAATGACTCGGTTAATTTATGTGTCTACAGATACCAAAAAGCAAATTTCAACCGACTATTAACAATACTTTATTCTGACAGGTCCGATACAACAATTGAGATTAATGGTATGTGACTATTATTTTGAATAAGCTTTTAATGTAATACTTAACGCTAGATATATAATTCTACACAGAATAAGAATTGATTTCAAAGCAACTTAATGTGTTAGTTTTTTAAGATTACACATTAGGTTGCAGATGAATCGTTGGTTGTCTAGGTACCTATCTTTATTAATGAGTATCTATACCTTCTTAATAATATTACTAATTTTACTTCGTGCAGATGTTCTTCGAGCCCAACACATCCTTAACCAAGCAAATGAAACCATTAATGTTGTAAATTTAGTTGCTGTAACCAGCCAACTAGTCCATGAATCACAAGAAAAGCGAGGCATATCAGCTGGATTTATTGGTTCAAGTGCTACCAATCTTGCCTCTACAATAAACAAATAAATAGAAGTAACTGACAGAAAAATAAAAAAATTAAAATTTCTTGTGGATGTTAACAAGTACAACGGGCAAACAAACAAGAATATTTGACACTTAAATTGATAGGTATCAAATACTCAGTTAATTTTAGATTGAGCATGTAAGTATACTCAATCTAGCATCTATTCGTCGTTACTATAATATTCCTCTACCGCCATTTTAGGTGTTCGGTCTGAACGAAATACTCCCCAGTTTTTCTCGGCAATACCATCGGGCTTGTCTTCGCCACCTTTCCACTTTTCGTCGAAGGCTTCAAAATAATAAGACACAACATGATGGTCTACTAACCACTGTCTATATGCGTCATAAAAAACTTTTTGGGCGCTTTCACTGGCTTCGCCGATGATCAAACTTTCGTCACCATTACTAGTGATTGCGCTGGTTGCCCAACCTGATTCGCCTAACACAATTTGCTTGGTGGGGTGTAATGTTTGAATGTCATGGAATGTCTGCTCGGTCCATGGCAACGCATTTTCGAGAGTTTGTGAATTCCACATCGCGTAAGCATGCAAAACAATATAATCCAGTGCTTGAGCTATTTCTTGGCTCCATGGTTTATTCCAAAAGTTATAGTCATCGGCAAGCGTTACCGGTACTTCAGTTTCTTTTTGAACCCTCTTAACCCATCCCAAATATTTGGGATAGTCAGACACGTCTAGTTTATGTGCCGACCAATCAACAAAAATCTCATTGCCAAGATTCACTGTCACTACAATATTTTTGTATTCATTGGCTAGGCGGATGACTTCTGAAATTTGTTGTTCATTTTTTTCATCTGTTTGGGTAGAAGATAGCCAAGCACCTTGCATTACCTTAACCGGTAAATTATGTTTTTTGATAGTTTTCAATACTTGTTCACTAGCCGGATCAGCCGCATACATACGGATAAGGTTCCAGGATTTTTCACTGTTCGCAGTCAATAACATCATGTCTTGTAGAATATCTTCTTCAGACGACACGCTATCTTTACCTGGGCTTTCACCGTCGCGGTAAGAACCATAAGAAATACCTATTCCAATCCATTTATCATCTATCGTGGGTTCAAATACTGTTTTTATATTTGAAGAATTATGGATATTTTTTGTCATACTGCTCACCTGAAAATTAAAGCCCGTTAATACTAATATCATGGAGATAAAAGATAATAATTTCATATTGTATTTCCCACAATCCGGATGCTGTGTTGATTAATGGGAATAGTAAATCGAAATGGGGGCATAATAATCAAGTTATTTACGCTGTAACGGACTTTTATGCGGTTTATAGGGTTTAGGCAGTGATTACTACACCTTTATTTAATAAAATTTTTTTTGGGTAAATCAGGGGATGAAGTGACTTAATCCATAAAAGCAGAACATTTAAAATTCATAGCATTCAATATCGAAGCAACTAAAAGTAACCAATGATTTGAAGAGTCAGCCAATAAAAATGTCAAAGGTATGGGTACAATTGCCATGACAAGTTATTGGCGAAAAGCCGACTCATTTTTCCATGCAGCCTTAAAAATTCACTTTATTCCAGTGCCATTTTGTTTGTTAGTGAATGTGGTCATTACATCTCTTATTGTTTGATCTCAATTAGAAGGATTGTTTGATTTTTAATCGGCATTCCCAGCATTGACATATTCTGATGTTGCAAAGGGTGTTGATATATCCATGTTAATGACACTCTTGTGGCTTGAATGATAGCAATAGAGCCTTAATCCAACACCAACATTACTGAGTATTGAGTCGGTTTCGTTAAACTTAGCCTACACCCCTGACCATACTCTATCCGCATCAGCAAATATGACAAAGCCCACTAAAAACTTCTGCTTCTGTCACCCGCTCAAGCTGCCATAGTATTAACCCTAAACGATAAAGGCTTAAAAACACTAGACTACAAGCTACAGGACTGATGATGGGATAAATCCAATGAAGATGATCACCCACCATAAATACAGCCTTACTGCTGCTAATTTCGCGACAGCATGACGCACAAAACTTAAATTACTATTAAGTTGATATCATCAAATTAATTGGAGGTTTTATGCGGGACAAACTTACTTATGAACATAAGCGATTGAAAAATTAATTTTTTATTGAAACATCAGCTTGATAAATACTTTTGAATAACGACAATTCACCCTAACTCCACCAAATAATGGTATTTATCACTACGGCAGCGGCTTAGTCTAAATTCAATCGCCTTATTGTCTAGTGAATGGGTGACTCTTGTGACCTCGAGTAAGGGCTCACCTTCCGATATATTTAACATCTGAGCATCTTTTTTAGTAGCAAGCACTGCCTTGATACTGTCGCGTGTATCTCGAACGGTTAAGTTAAATTGAGTTTGATAAAAGTGGTAAAGGGTATGGGGTACTTGAGGCTCTTTTTCTAAAATAGCAAAATACTTGTGTGGCAAATATATGGTCTCAGCAATACAAAATTCGTCATTCAAAATTCGCCTTCTAGTTAACACTATCACTTTTGCACTTGGATCTAATTCTAATGCCTGGACAACCTGTTCAGTCGCTATTTGAGTGTCTATTGACAACAATTCCGCTTTTGGTAACTCAGGGGTCCTTCCATCGGCGATCAATGGAAAAAACCGATATAAACTATGATGACCAGTATGCTCAGATACAAATGTACCAATACCTTGCCTACGATTCAGTATTTTATCATCGGTTAAACTGTTTAAAGCTTTCCGCACAGTGCCTTGGCTCACATTTAGCTCGCTCGCTAATTGAAACTCGTTAGGCAGCATTTCACCGGGCTTCCAACGTTGTTCAACAATCAGTTGGGTCACGTGCTCTTCAACTTGTTTGTACAAAGGTTGAAAAGCTAACCCAGGACGGCTTAACTTATTATCAAAACGATTTTTATTCATTAATGTGAACAGCAAGTTAACATACGTCTAGAATAATATTAACTATCGCTCTTATACAAGATATTAAATAAATATTGTTCCTAAGGCGTTTTGTTATTCGTGTATGACACCGAGCATAAACATCTAAAAGCATTAACGATTAACATTGATAACAGCCAATTATTCTCATAGATTGACAAAAATTTAACACTACTATAACTTGTGTCTTATATAAGATTAATAGCGCAATGTTTTTTCATGTTTGATTCGTTCATTAAGCACAGGTGCTCGTAAATGTAACGCAATCAGTTTTTGTTGAATATAATGCAGCGTTTAGCAAACTTTAGAGGTTACCTTTGTCCGTATTTTCACCATCACTTTCGCCCGAACTTAACCTATCTTCACCCAATTGGAACATGGTGTCACAAGTTGTTATTGCTGGTAATGCTTATCTTAGCGATGATTCTTCAGTTATGCTTCCAACTTCAGTTGGCACGTTACAGGTGAGTTTTCACTCATCGGGGTTACGTCTGAGAATAGCCGGTAAGTCTACTGCCAATTATGAAATGTTATTGCAAGAGCCTGACAATTTACCTTGTCGACTGACTCATTCGGAACAAAGCAGTAGCATCACGTCAGGTGATAATGAGCTCATTATTCAGCATAATCCTTTTTCGTTTGCGCTCAATTGTGGTGGAAAAAGTGTGCAAAAAACGCCAAATGATGGACATTTTGTACGTCAGTACCGAATGCCACCTCTGGCAAAAACCTCTCAAGGTTGGTTGTTCAGTTTAGATTTAGGTGCAGAAGAAGCCGTATATGGATTAGGTGAAAAATGGTCGAGCTTGAATAAGCGAGGCCAGTTTATCCGCTCATACAATCATGACGCCCTTGGAGTCAACGCCGAAGTCTCATACAAAAACACACCTTTTGCTTGGAGCCCATCTGGATGGGGCATATTTGTACATACGCCTGCACCAGTGACTCACGCGGTCGGTTTTGCTCCATGGTCGCAACGAGCTTATGGTTTATTGATTGAGGACGACGCCTTAGATATATTTATATTGAAAGGTAAAAGTGGTGCCGAGATAATCCATCAATATACCGAACTAACCGGTAAAGCACCGGTACCACCGGTGTGGAGTTTGGGTGTTATCTTATCCAAAGCTTATTACAAAGATGTACCCGAACTGATGGCCACAGCCAGAGCTGTTCGTGAACACGATATGCCATGTGATGTTATCACCTTAGATGGACGCGCATGGCAAGATACCGATACGCGTTTCGCCTTTGAATGGGATCCAAAACGATTTACCGACTTCCCGCCCAGTCAAGTTATTAATGACTTAAAAGCAATGCACTTTAAAGTCTGTATTTGGGAATACCCTTTAGTATCTGTGCAACATCCATTGTTTGAAGAAATGGCTAACAAAGGCTGGTTACTCAAAGATAAACGCACTAGCAAGGCCTACCGTTATCAATGGGATATGAGTGCCTTTGCCGAAGTGCTTACACCCTTACCCGAGTCAGGAATAGTCGATTTCACTCACCCCGATGCATTTGATTTTTGGCTTGAATCACATAAACCGCTATTTGATTTAGGTGTAGATATGATCAAGGCTGATTTTGGTGAGCAAGTAGAAGATGACAATATGCTTGCCTATAACGGCGACTCAGGGCATCGATTACATAATGTATATAGCCTGTTGTATAACCGCTGTGTGTATCAAGCCGCAGAGAAATATAGCCAAACAGGTGCGTTTTTATTTAGTCGCAGCGCATGGGCCGGATCGCAACGTTACCCTAGCCAATGGGGTGGCGATCCGCAGGCAGATTGGGGTGGCTTGATTGGTAGTATTCGAGGTGCTTTATCTTGGGGCATGTCTGGTGCACCTTATTTTGCAACAGACGTGGGCGGCTTTTACAAAGACACTCGTGACTCAGAGTTATTTGTACGATGGTCACAAAGTGCAGTGTTTTCTGCGCATATACGCTTGCACGGCATCGGACAAAGAGAGCCTTGGAGTTATAGTTCGGAGGCAGAAAATGCTGTGAGTCAGGCTTTAAAATTGCGTTATCAGCTTATTCCTTATATTCAAACTACCATGCAACAAGCCAACGAAACAGGTTTACCCGTTATGCGCGCTATGGCCTTAGCCTATCCTGATGACAGGTTAGCCAGAGGTTTTGAAATACAATTTATGTTTGGTGATAATTTATTGGTAGTGCCTTGCACACAAGCCGGTGGCGAGGTGGAGTTTTACCTACCTCAAGGCCAGTGGTTGAGGTTTCCCGGGCAACAAGTGTTTACTGGAGGTAGCGTTCATAAATTAACTTTAGCGCTAGATGAAATGGCTGTATTTGTTGCCATGGGACAACAAATACCTATTGGTCCTGATGTGGTGCATACCGAACAATTGGAGCAGCCAACAATTGGCCAACAAATCAGTTATTACTGGCCAACTAAAAATGAAATGTCACAATGATTAAACTACAGCAAACGTTATTCGCAATAAATACTCCATTGGGAAAACTCAATTACGGCATTGCGAATCTAGCAAAAAACTTAGCCGGTGGATTACTTGCGCTTATGTTAGCCATGATACTAGCGCAGGTGTTTTTTCGCTATGTACTCAACGATTCATTAGCGTGGACTGAAGAACTAGCCAAATTTTCTATGGTCTGGGTAGCGTGTTTGGTAGCACCTTGGGCATACCGTGAGCACCTAAACGTATCTATCCAGATGTTTGCTGATGCACTGCCAGCACTTTTACGCAGAATGACCGAACTACTGATAACCTTATTGGTAATAGCTATTTGCGGCATATTTTTTATACAAAGTTTAGATTTTTGGGAAACAGGACTGAGCATCAACGCATCGTCTGTGCCCGTCAAATTGGCCTACTTTTACAGTTGCGCCCCTTTTGCTTTTGGCTCAATTTGTATGGTTGGTTTAGAAAAACTTATCGAGCAGTTGTGCATGCCTTTAGATCATTGCTTCACTCCACAGCAGGATGCCACCTAATATGTCGTTAAGTTATTTCTGGGTATTTATATTATTACTAACCGCTGGTGCACCGGTCATTTTTGCGTTGTTAATTGGTCCTGGTGTCAGTCTGATTTTAGACGGAAAAGAAGTCTTCTTTTCTGCTTTATTAAACAGACTTTACTCAGGCATGAATTCTTTTCCTTTAATGGCGGTACCCTTTTTTATACTCGCTGGCGAATTGATGAATCAAGGTGGTATCACTCAGTCAATTGTGCGCTTTAGCCAAACGTTAATAGGTCACTATCGCGGAGGATTAGCACAAGTGAATATATTGTCATCCGTGTTATTTGCAGGTTTGTCTGGATCAGCGGTGGCTGATACTTCGGCGCTAGGTAAAATGCTTATTCCCGCTATGGAGCAAAATGGTTACAGTAGGCGTTTTGCTGCAGCGGTGACTGCGGCATCGTCAGTCATCGGCCCAATTATTCCGCCCTCTGGTATTATGATTTTGTATGCATTTATTATGAATGTGTCTGTTGCAGGCATGTTTTTGGCTGGAATAGTGCCTGGTATATTGATTTGTGCTGGTTTGATGTTAGTGACTAACCATATCTCTAAAAAACGAAATTACCCCGTAGCCAATGCAAAAGCAACATGGTTCGAAAGAGGTAGCGCATTTAAACGTTCTTTTTTACCGTTATTAACACCGGTCATATTGTTAGGCGGAATAGTGTTAGGGGTATTTACTCCGACCGAGGCCGCAGCGGTAGCGGCAGGTTATGCGCTAATTATTACCTTATTTGTGACCCATACACTTAAATTTAATAAGTTGCCCTCGATACTAGTCAGTGCGGCCGTGCAGTCTGGTACCATTTTATTATTAGTTGGCTCGGCGGTCACTTTTGCTTGGATAATCACCGTATCAGGCATGGCCGATACACTCGCCTCAGAAATAACGGGTATAACAGATAATGTGTTATTGCTGCTGCTGATCATCAACTTATTTTTATTTGCCATAGGCATGTTCTTAGATGCAGGGCCAGCGATCTTAATTTTAGGCCCGGTACTCGCTCCTATATTTATCTCTCTTGGCATAGACCCTTTACACTTTGCAGTAATAATGTGCGTCAATTTAACCGTTGGTCTCGCCACACCACCTATGGGTTTAGTGTTATTTGTGGCTGCATCGGTGTCAGGTGAAAAAACTGAAAATATAGCCTTGGAAATGCTGCCATTTTTAGCAGTGGAAGCAACCGTCATATTTTTAATTACCTATTTCCCTGCTCTCACTATGACCTTACCCACGTTTTTTGGATTCGCTTAACATGTTAACTAAACGCTTAATATTATTGATTATTTATGGGTTAATTACCGTTGGTTGCTTAGTCGGCATTTTTCGAGCTAATGTAACCCAAGCAGAATTTACCATTAAAGCGTCCATTCAAGCCTCCACTCAGGATGAAGACTATGTAGGCCTATTAGCATTCAAGGAATTTGTCGAGAAAAAAAGTAATGGCCGAGTACAAGTCCAGTTGTACGCCTCAGGCCAATTTTGCGGCAGCGTACCTGAATGTATTGGGAGTTTGCAATCAGGCGTATTAGAAATGTTCCCCAGCACAGCAGGCGGTACAGGTAACTTTTTCGCACCGGCTCAGGTGTTAGATTTACCCTATGTATTTAGCAGTGACGCACAAGCAGAATGTGTTTTAGATGGGCCTATCTTGCAGAAAATGCGCGAAACAGTGCTCGGCAATGGCTTAAACATTCGTTTAATTGGTGTATCGAATACCGGTGGTTGGCGTAATTTTGCCACCACAAATAAACCCATTCATAATCCTGCAGATTTAAAAGGTCAAAAAATCCGCACTACACCCGCTAACATTCAGCAAGAATTAGTTAGGCAATTAGGTGCTAATCCTACCCCTATTTCTTGGGCTGAGCTTTATACCGCTTTGGCTACAGGTGTAGTCGAAGGCAGTAAAAATGGTATTCAAGATATTATCGGCGCTAAGTTACAAGAACATTTAAAATACATCATTCTTGATGGGCACTCCTACATGGCGACTCTATGGTGGTTTTCTGAACCCATATGGAAAACACTGCCACAAGATATTCAGCACATTATATTAGCAGGATTTGCCAAACAAAAAGTGGCAGCCAATGAATTTGTCGCTACTCAGGAAAGCGATTCCTATAAAATTTTTGAGGAAGCAGGCGGCACTATTTACCGCCCTTCGGTAGCAGAAAAACAAGCTTTTAAAGATGCATCAGTCAATATGCGCCAGTGGTTTATCACAAATTTTGGAGAAGAATGGTTAGATTTGTTGGAAACCTCGGTTAAACAATGCAATGCCAGTATCAATTAATACCCCTTTTAATGAACATACTTCATTACACATCCAAACAATTAACTTTAAAGCAACAAAATGATTGCATATTTTTTACTTAAAGGTTAAATTTTCTATATCTTCTATCTTATATAAGACAGATGAAAAATAATAAATAAACAACAATAATAATTGGTGCAGTCATCCAATAACACATAAGTCGTTACTCCAGCGGTCGAAACACTCTTCACTGGAGCGCGGTTACATAACTAGGTCAAGAATGAATCTTGGGAGAATACTATGCAACTTAAACCCAGTAACTTACACACCGGCATTACCAAAGCTCTTGCATTAACTGCTTGCATGACGATTGGTTTAACCGCCAACGCTCAAGAAGCTGAAAGTAAAGAAAAACAAGGCTTTGAAACCATTACTGTTACCGCGCAAAAGCGTGTTGAAAATCTAAATGAAGTTCCCGTCGCGGTATCGGTGCTTAGAGAAAATCAAATTAACTCGGCATTTTCAGCCAATATCGAAGGCCTACAAGCTTTGGTACCTTCGGTTAGTTTTAGAAAAGGTAACACCACGCGTAATTCAGCGATTACCATTCGCGGTGTTGGCACCATTTCATTTAGTATTGCCGCTGAGCCGAGTGTATCAACAGTGGTTGATGGTGTGGTACTTGGGCGTTCTGGACAAGCGTTTGTAGACTTGTACGACCTTGACCGTATTGAAGTATTACGTGGCCCTCAAGGCACACTTTTTGGTAAGAATGCTTCAGCGGGTGTGGTTAACATCACCACTAAACGCCCATCAGATGAGTTTGAAGGCAGCTTTGAAGCAACACTTTTTCAAGATAACGAATACCGTTTAAAAACCAGTGTTTCAGGCCCACTAAACGACAACGTTAGTGGTAGCTTAACTGTTTTAAAGTCACAATTTGATGGCTACATTAATAACGTATACAACAATCAAACCGTCAGTGGTTACGACAAAGAAGGCGTGCGTGCCATGCTTGATATCGAGGCGGCAGGTGACACTGATATTTTGTTTATCTTTGAAAATGTAAATTCAAATGATAGTTGTTGTGCCGATTTAGAGTTAACTCCTAGTGGTCGTCATAATTCAGAGGCATCCCCCACTAATCCAGATGGCCTAGATTTAGAGCAAAGACAAGTCGATCATGACTTTGAGACGCGTACCTTAGATGAAACCACTGCTTTTTCAGTTCAGGTAGACAAAGAGTTGGGTGATCATCAATTAACCTCTATCACCGCCTATCGGGGTTGGAACAATACTGAATTTAGAGAAGGTGATTTCACATCAACGACTGGCTCCATCCCTTTCCCTGTTAATTTTGGTAACGTTAATAATGGTGGCGTAGCATTTCAATTACACGATATAGGTCCCCAAGAATGGGATCAGGTGTCGCAAGAATTGCGTATTGCCTCACCCACTGGTGGCGCACTTGATTACCAAGCAGGTTTTTTCTGGTGGAACCAAAAATCTGAACGTAATTTTACGCGTGATGCAAGTTGTCAAAACAATGGTGGGCAATTCCCAGCCGCTATTGGCAGATATTTAACAGATGTTGTAGGGGTCACTGATCCATCTGACACTGATATTCAAGACTTTATCAGCGACGAAGGGTTAAGTTGCAACGCTAATGATATAGTTAGTGCTACCGCTTACATGGAAACCGAATTTGATAACTGGGCCGTGTTTGGCGATGGTAAATACCATATTAATGATGATTTTAGATTGTTGTTTGGTTTACGTTACACCAATGATGAAGTGAGTTTCTCTCACAACAGAAGCAGCAATGATCAGTACGGACGCAAAGGTGTGGGTGTACGTGAGTCTAGCTTAGACACTGATTACCAGGGCTCTACCGACCAATCAAATGTGTCAGGAAAATTTGGCGCACAATTTAATCTTAATGACGATAGCATGGTCTATGCCACTTACTCTCAAGGTTATAAGGGACCGGCTTTTAACGTGTTTTACAACATGTCTGATAACGATACCCTACCCATTGGTAAAGAAACCTCAGATGCTTATGAACTAGGTTATAAATATGCGAGCCGTGACTTAATTTTTAATGCCGCTATATTTCGAACTGAAATTGATGGGTTTCAAGCCAATAATCCAGAATTGTTAGATGGCGTGTTTATCACACGTTTAACTAATGCCGGCTCTGTTATCACTCAGGGGGTTGAATTTGACTTTATGTGGCAAGCTACAGACGCACTTACCCTAACAGGTGGATTATCTAGTGTTGATGCTGAAGTCGATGAATTCCGCTGCCCAGTAGGTTTGCTAACATGTGACGGCAACTCTGGTGCTGACTTACCTTTCTCTCCTGACTTAAAGTACTCAGTAACGGGCGAATATTTCTGGGAATTAAATGATATGGACATTTATTTAAATGGTTCATATGTCTACACGGATGAAATTTTTGCTGGAGCACCAGGCGCTGATGGGACTGCGGTCACCTCTCTACCTGATTACGCCATACTTAATGCTAGTTTAGCCTTTTCATTCGATGATGATAATTACCGGATTTCTTTAATTGGTAAAAATCTAACTGACGAAAGTTTCGTCACTACCTACAGTGGTGATGGTTTCCGTTATCAGATCCCAAGAGATGCAGACCGTTACTTTGGTGTGCAGTTGAGGGCCAAGTTCTAATCTAATTTTTAGTATAAATTTAGTGTGTGTTGGCGCTCTACTTAGTAATAAGTAGGGCGCTTTTTTATGGCCGCTTATAAACTTTTACAAAACTAAAGGACAAGACACAAATCCAGACATGTCTTTAAACCGTGGTTAAATTAAACCGTTTTAAATGGCGTTTGTGGCAACTTATTGTGAGTGGGTACCAAGAGATTAAGCATAAAAGTAACCAACATTAATGTATAAAACGCTTCTACGGATATGATGTGATAGCACCAAATAATGCAACACCCAAACTTCGCTTGATAACCTGCAAAAAATTAGCCGTGTTCTCTTCAAAACCGAAAGCAAACATAATGATCCACAACTTGGCGAAATCAATAATAAATATGGGCACAACAAAAGGTACCAAAAAAAAATACATTCTACTGAATTGTTATTATATGGATGCTGGTCAGCACTTTCCTATAACGTGTGTATTCCGTCATTGCAGATTATTATTGGATTGGAATTGATAAATATAAAGATAAAACTAGTTAAGGAGTCATCCATTCGGTGGGGAAATTATCTTTGACTAACTGATTAATACTCACATTTAAAATGTTGTATTGCTCACCAACATTTTCAGCAAACCTTGAGGGTAAATAACTGCGCGCTATTATCATTGAATCGGGGTATTTATTTTTTAGCCACAATGACGTTCTAAAGTTATCTTCTACTGAATCTGTACATAAAATGATAATGGGTTGAGTGTTAATCAGATCCACTTTGGAACGTAATTGTTGCCATACCTCTGGGTGTGAGATATTACCCTCAAATATTTCTCTGTTACAAAAATTTGCCAATTGCCGTTGTTCGTCTACTACCTGAATACGGCGTTTCGCATCTATACCAATAATCGCAATGGTATCGATTTCTTTTTGTGCATAGTGTTGCAGCTCTTCAAGTATGGTTTGACCAAACAAACCAAAACCAGCAATCACCACCACGTCCTTAGGTACTGTTTGAACAAAGTGCGAAATCAAATGTTGTTGCACTAAAGCCGATGCTGCCAGTTGGTAGGTATTAAAATTGATACATTGTTTGGCCACTTTAGAATCCGTCATTGATCGCATAAAACGAATACTATTACAGTGAATAATAATTTTACCCGATAATGAAGGTTGTAACTGCAATATTTTATGGGCTGCTTCATAGTTTTGAAAATTATCTTTGCCAAGCAATAATACTTTTTTAGCTTTATGCAGAAATAATTTAGATAAAAAGTAGCTGCGGGTGATATCTCCAGTGATCACCATAGCGTGATAGCGGCGTTTTAATTCCTCTTCTCGTATAGGGGAGATTTCATCACAAATGATCAGTAATGGGACCTTAGGTTGAACCAGCCTAAGTTGTTTTAAATAGGTAATTGTCAACTCGTCGGAGCCGGAAACCACTATATGATTACTGATCCTCCGAAAGTGCCATTTGTAAGGAGAAATGGTTTTAATTACCGCTTCGATGATGGTGGAAGCAGCTAACATAGGTGAACCAAAATAACTTAGCCATAGCATTAAACGGGCAAATAATGGGCCATCAATAGGTGTGCCTATATCCAGTCCACCCATAACAAATAGACCCAAACTGTAATAAGCTTTAGTGAGCATATCTGCAGTCTGAACATCCGGTCGTTCAGATAATGACACCCCCATCATCAAAGCTAAGAAAGCACACATAAAAAATATAACGGCGGCAGACCATCGCCAACTGTAATTCAATGTTAATAAAGACATCGTGCTCACCTTTGAATTTAAAATAAATAATCAACACACTGCACCGAGTTCTCAGCCATTGAAAGTCATACAATAAACAACAATGTTCGCCACATGCTTTTCTACATCATTATTATGGACATAAAAAACTCTCGCACTACCAGATATCATAGGGCAGTCGAGCTGTGGTGAATAGTAATGATGTGATTGACTTAAAGATCCTTAGCACCACAAGGATACATTGAGATACAAATACTAGATTTAAAGTACAGCTGTGCTCAAAAAGGTTATAGCTGATACTCTTGCTATTTAAACACAGGCATCAAATGGCTAGGAATAGGAGAACGGCGACTGACTGCTATCGGGCTATAATGGGACTCGAGATAATCAAGGATTTTTTGTTCTTGAACACCAAGCGGCCACAAGCCTTGATATTTTTGCATCCAACGGATAGTTTCTAACCAATTGTCTCGTGTCATACGATTTTGTGTCACCAGTTTTGCAGAATGACAGGCAGTACAATGAGCGCGAACAATTTCATAGTTTTCAGCCACGACAAAACCGGTAATGGGATCATAGGTTGATGTTTCCTGTGCCTGTATTGGTAATGCTGTTGAGCTCAGCCCAATCACGGTCACAAAACACAGATGCATACACCGAGTATTTAATGAGAACACCCTAAACAACCTGCACAGCAATACGATGGCATGCATTATTTAGGTAACCCTTTGGATTCCATCCAGGTAGCACCATTGGCTGACTCACCCCGTCGCTGTCCGTGGCTTTGACCCATACTTCATAATAACCTTTTTGTGGAAACGATAACGTGCTGTTCCAATGTTGCCAAGCATTGTGATTGAGTGCTTTAGATAATTTAGCTGGTTGCCACGTTTGACCAAAGTCTATCGACACCTCTACTTTATCGACCTGTTTATCACCCGCCCATGCGTGTCCATTAACGTTTAATTTACTCTTTAATAAATGTAATTCACCTGATTTTGGGAAAGTGACTAACGACTTCACTGGCATAGCATGAATGATACACATATCTTCATCTGCTACTTTTGCGCCAGGAGCGACTGTGTTGCAAGGCACACGATAAGCAGTTCCTGTCATTTTAGCACCGTCATGCACTTGATTACGGATAACAATTTTTTCTAACCACTTGCCTGAGGTAGAAGCTGGCCAACCGCCAAACACTAATCGCAATGGATAACCGTTCATCACAGGTAAATCTTCGTCATTCATCGCCCATACGATCAATGATTCATTTTCTAACGCTTTATGTATCGGTACACCACGGGAAATTGAGTCTTTGTTCGGATCGCCACTTAAGTGTGAGTCTTTTCCATAATAACCAATGTAAACGGCATCATCTTTTACGCCCACATCTTTTAACACATCAGCTAATCGCACACCTGTCCATTTAGGGCAACCTACTGCTCCATTTGTCCACTGATTACCTTTAGCAGGCGGACTGAATTCAGCACGTCCATTGCCACCGCATTCTAAGGTTAATTGGTAAGTGTAATGGGTAAAGCGCTGTTTAATGTCTGCTAAAGTATACGTTTTACTTTGCTCGGCTGATTCGCCTTCAATGGTGAGTGTCCAATTTTCAACATCGATTTTTTGTGGCGCAATGCCATTGTTTCGCACAAACAGCTTGTCTGCAGGCGTCACGTTATCGTTAAGTAAATGAGCCGGTGTTTCAGCATTAATAGGTCTGTCGTTTAATACGACTAGTCCTGAGTCTTTACCGGGGATTAAGAAAGGTGTCAATGTCTGGGCAAATGCCACTGGAATAAACCCTACAGGCATAAAACGAGCAAACACTATTTCGCTACCGATTAGTGTAGTCATGGTCGCTAGCCCAGATAAAAAGCTACGTCTGTTAATAGGAGTTTGCTGATACAGCTGATGCTTGTGAGCTAATGCCTTTGCTTGTTGCTTAACAATTGTATTGATGTTGCCCTTGATATCGCTCATATTAGACCTTGATGGTTAAATGTAAGGTAAACTTAGCAGTATTAAGCCAGCTATCCAGAGTGTTTCTAACACTAGAAGTAGAATAGGTTTCAGCCCTACTTTTAGCAGTTGGCCCAAATTTGATTTCATGCCAATAGCGGCAATTGAAATCACTAAGGCAAAACGTGAAATATCTGTCGCACCATGCGTCACGACCTCAGGTAAATCTACCAAGCTATTAAGTGTCATTAACAACACAAAGGCAATTAAAAATGCAGGTATACCAGGTGGTTTAGCATCTGACGTTTTATCTAGATTCAGTCTAAGTACTAACAATATACACACCACTACCGGCATTAAAAAGGCGACTCTAACTAATTTAGTTAATGTGGCTAAATCACCCGTTTCTTCAGATACCGAATACCCCGCTCCTACTACCTGAGCCACATCATGAATGGTACCGCCTAAAAATATGCTCGTATGAGTGGGGCTCAAACTAAGTAGGTTCGCTATTATCGGATACAACACCATAGCCACGGTAGACAAGGCTGTTACAATGACAATGGTCAGTAATGTATCACGGTCTTTATCTTTACTATCGGGTAACACAGCAGCAATAGCCATGGCTGCAGAAGCACCGCATATACCTACTGAGCCACCGGTTAATACGCCAAAGCGTTTTTGTAATCCAAATACTTTTGCTAAAACAATGCCAAGACCAATAGTGCTGGCAATAGCCACTATTAATAACAGCGCCGTTTTCCACCCCAGTGCGGCTAAATCTCCAAACGCGATACGTAAGCCTAATAACCCCACACCTATGCGCAAGATATGACATGCAGTAAACTCGATACCCTCTTTGCATGTGGTGCCTTCGTATAAAAACGACATAGCAATGCCTAACAATAAGGCAAACAACATAGCAGGTGCGCCGTAGTGTTCACTTAAGAACAAAGCGGCGAGACCAACAATCACAGAAATTAAAACACCCGGCAACTTAGTTTTTATATACAATTTATTGGCTCATGTGGTGGTAAATATTTTCAAAAATAATCGTTTCGGAAATAACCGTTAAAGTGCGTCTAGTCGATGGCTAAAGAAACCAACACTTGCCGCTTTCGCTCCCCCAAAAATGGGCGTCTACCGTGCATAGTCATATAATTATCGACCAATGCCACATCACCGTCTTGCCATGGCAAGTCAAAAGTATACTTTTCAGATAATTTAACGGCCAATTGCAAACCTTCTACAGGGATATCAGTACCATCACCAAAAGTAATCGCACTAGAAGGATTTTCGCGTACACCTTTCCAGCCCATGTATGCAGCAATCAATTGATTGTAAAATACTTTTTTATCGTTACCCATATCGATCACAGCAGGTAATACCGGTGTAGTAGCTCGTAAACTACCATCCGCCAGCCATTCCCAGCTGTACCCTAATTGATCCAATTTTTGTTCAGCCTCGGAAGCGTCCTGCACACTTAATGTGCTTTTCCAACTGCGCCCTTGTCCAGAGTTAGGATCATCTTCTGCTGGCATCTGAGTTGTGTATTGTAAGCCTTTACTCACAAAATCTGCCGCCAGTGCCGGCATTTGTTCAGCTAGGTCTTCAAATAACATATCAGAGCGACATAGGGGTGTCTCTCCCCCTTCATCGGCTGCACTTTTGCAAAAGAAAAATAATTTGCTTGGCGAAATAGGTGTTTGTGCCATTTCATGATGTAGGAATATTTCTACATCTTTAGGCGCTTCATTAGCGGTAAATACCCTTTCGGTAAAATTTATTCTAACGGCATTCGATAATGATTCTTTATAAGTAAAATTCGGATAGCCAAAAGAATGTGAGAATTCATCAAATGTTTCAGCTGAATTAACTGGAAACCCTCTGAATAAGATAGCGCCCGACTCACGTAACTTAGCCTCAAGTTCAGCAGAGTTAAATTTAATCCAGTCGGAACATTCCTGTTGCGTTTTCAGCGAACCATCGTTGACTACTACACTGGGGAATACTGAATCTCCGCAGTTCAACTGATGGGGCAATTCTACATAATTAATGGTTTTCATAAGCTGTCCCCTCTCTAATCGTAAATGGGGTAAAAAGTATTAAAGGCCGCTTCGCAGAAGTTACCCGGATCATTAAAACGTCTATTAATGTTAAGCGCAGAAATCCCATTCATTTCCTTTGAAGTTAGTTCGAAATCAAAAATATCTAAATTCTCTTTTAAACGTTCAGGTCGAGACGTTTTCGGAATAATAGCGTTACCCCGCTGTATGCCCCAGCGTAACACTACTTGTGCAACAGTTTTGCCTAATCTTTGCGCTGCTTCTTTAACCACCGTTTGCTCTAGCACTGACTCTGCTGCACCAGCCATATCTAACTCTAAGTAAGATAATGCACCAAGGGGTGAGAAGGCAGTAACCTGAAGATCATACTGCGTTGCTAAACGCATCAATCGCGCTTGGGTTAAATAAGGATGCGATTCCACTTGTAGCACCGAGGGCTTAATACGCGCATAAGACATCAAGTCATGTAACAAACCCGTGTTGTAATTACATACACCAATTTGTTTAGTTAGGCCTTGTTCATAAAGAGCCTCCATCGCTTGCCATGTTTCAAACAAAGGCACAGGTGCTAATTCCATTTTGCCAACAGCGGGGTCTGTGATCCACTCTGGTGGGTAACGGTCATCAAAATCTATAAAAGGTTGGGCAATAGGGAAATGGATCAAGTACAAATCAAGATAATCCAACTGCAAATCAGCTAATGTTTTCTCTAAAGCAGGCTTAACATGTTCTTTAGCATGATAAGTATTCCACAGCTTAGATGTTACCCATAAATCTTCACGGGTACATAGGCCATCATCAATCGCACGCTTAATGCCCTCACCTACCTGCACTTCGTTACCGTAATCGCAAGCACTATCCAAATGGCGGTACCCAACCTTAATGGCGTTATACACCGCATCAGCACAGATATCCTGAGGTATTTTCCAAAGACCAAAGCCGACCATTGGTATCTTTTCATGACTATTTAACATTTATTGTATCCAGTTTATAACAGCGAGAATTTGATTTTATGTCTTATATAAGACATAAGTTAAGTGAATGCTTAAACTTTGTCAAACTCGGTGTAGAAACAATAATGGTTTTTAAATGAAACAGGCGATCTTTTAACAACACAATTTGGCCATTTGAAAAGCGTAACATCGGACCTGTATGCATATGAAAACTAAAATGACACAGGGATAATGGGTTGACAATTCCACCGAGCTGTTGCCCTCGCTATCGAGAAATCGTGGGAAAAAAAGGGGGGGGGAGGGGAAAGAAAGAAAAGTATTGCGAAGTAACACAGCGTCAAACATCATCAACCTGTGACTGACTACTTTTAAGCTATTGCATCTTGAATACAAAAGATAGTGCAGTTCAGTTTTATTACCTACTTCTTTTGGTTAAAAAAA
>JBNMPD010000014.1:0-29208 GCA_051276225.1 Flavobacteriales bacterium | reverse complement strand
CTTTGTTCGAAATGGAATGCCTCAGATTGGCTGGCTAACTGCCCCTCACCCCATAACGGAGCTGATAGATATATGTCGCGTTGTTCTATGCGCTGCTCAATACTATTATCTATCTGCTGGGCACAGAAAAAACTATGACTACCCGCGAGTTGCATCACATCACCAAATAAAGGTTTGTTGAGATGGCCGTTTAGCAGCCTACTGTGCACAATTTCATTAAATAACCATGAACGCAAAGCTGATATGGCCATGGAACGTTTATTTCGATTACGGATAGCTTCGCCGTTCACCATCTTGTCAGCCAAGACTAAATTACCACCACGGGGATCGTGAAGTGTGTTTCCGAACCGCTGTGAGCCAAAATAATTGGGTACACCAGTTTTTTTTATCTGTTGCAGGCGCTCATCAATGCCAGATGATGAGCTGAGTTGTTTAATAAGAATATTAAATCGATTACCTTTTAATACTCCGGTTCTTAGTTTTTTATTATGCCGTATTGATTTGAGTACTTTGGCGCCAGGCTCATTAAACTGAGTCCAATCAAACTCACCTTTTCCAGGCAGATGAACACTAAACCATTGTTCGGTCTGGGCATGTTTGTCTTTGCGCCCAGCATAAGTCACGGCTCTTAGTGGTAATTGAGTGAATTTGGCAATCTGTTCGGCCAAATAAGCGGTATTTAACCCAGTCTTGCGTACCCACAAGTATATATGTTCACCCTCGCCAATAGGCTCATATCCTAATACTTCGGTAACTTGAAAGTCTTCAGCGGATGACTTAAATTGCCCTAAAATATCTAATTTTGGGTATTGATGCAGCCAGTGATCTATTTGCATTCGGTATTACCTGATTGCCTAGTTAATAAAACCACCGCGTAAGCTGCAATACCCTCCTTTCGACCGATAAAACCCAATTCTTCGGTAGTAGTAGCTTTAACGTTTATTTGACTAATATTGACGCTCAAGTCTTTAGCAATATTTTCACGCATTAACTGAATATGGGGTGCCATCTTTGGGGCTTGAGCAACAATAGTTAAATCTAGGTTGCCAAGTTCATATTGTTGCTCTGTGATGAGTTTATACACGTGGCGAAGCAATTCACGGCTGTCTACTCCTGCCAGGGTTGGGTCAGTATCTGGAAAATGTTTACCAATATCTCCCAGCGCTAACGCGCCTAATAATGCGTCACATAATGCATGTAATAACACATCACCATCAGAATGTGCGATCAAACCCTTGTCATGCTTGATTTCTACCCCAGCAATAACAATAGGGCCTACTCCACCAAATTTGTGCACGTCATAGCCATGACCAATTCGAATACTCATACTTCAGTTAAATCTCCTATAACTACTTAGCTTGTCTTTGAGTCAAGTAAAACTCAGCTAGTAGCAAATCTTCGGGTTGTGTTATTTTGATATTTGAGGCACATCCTTCCACTAACACTACCTCTTCGCCTAAAAGTTCGATGGCAGATGCTTCATCTGTGATGCTTATATTTTGTTTGTGTGCTTGATTCAATGCTTTTTTTAACGAGGTAAGTTTAAAAAACTGCGGTGTTAATGCGTGCCATAAATTATCTCTAGATTCTGTTTTTTTGATAAAATTTTGTCCATTAATCTTGAGATTAATAGACCGTTTCATGGTGTCGCGAACAGGTGTTGCTAGTATTCCACCTGTGCAACCTTGTGTCGCTAATTGCAAAAGAGCTGTTAAATCTGTTTGGCATAGACAAGGGCGGGCGGCATCATGCACCAATACCCACTCTTCATCGCTAGGCAGATAGTTCAATCCTGCTAATACCGAATCACAGCGTTCTTGGCCGCCCTCAACTACCTCGACGCGCGGATGAGTAGCAATGGGTAAAGAGGCAAATAACATATCCTTAGGATTCAGGACTACAATCACACGTTTGACTTGATTGTGTTCAAGTAAATGAGTGAGAGTATGTTCAATAATAGTTTTGCCAGAAATCTGTAAATATTGTTTGGGACAATTTGTTTTCATACGTTTGCCAATACCAGCAGCAGGCACAACAACAGAATATTGGGGAAGAGTGGGCATTAAGATTAATCGACCGAAGGCAAAATACGATAAAATGTTTCACCTTGTTTTATCAGGCCTAGTTCATTTCTTGCGCTTTCTTCAGCTGCTTCCAAGCCAATTTTCAAATCACTGATATCCGCTTTTAATAAACTATTACGTTGTTTAAGATTGGCATTGTGGGTAACTTGTAAAGCCACTTCTTTACTTGAAATAATATAGTCAGGCACACTATTTTTTCCAAACCATAAACGATATTGGAGTAAACAAAATAGTGTGAACAGAACTGCCACCACCCATTTCATCATTTATATCTCCAATTCATAACCAATGCCTTATTATGCAGAGGTTTTAAGGAGAGGGCTAGTGGTATCAAAAACCATATATTGTCGCTTAGTGAAAGAAGACTATTTTAATCATGTATGCGGTGTCTTATAAATGACGAACAGGTCCATATTCTAATTTAATAATTTGTCAAAAAGCTTCTTTTTTAACTTATCTTTATTATCTTCTACCAAGCTACTGATTTTTGTCTGCAGTAATTCGTTAATGCTACCTAAATCTCCATCAGCCAACTTTTCCCAATCAAGCCACTGGGCTAATTGACTGTGGTTATCACCCAACATGCCTTCAGTTTTATTGTTAAGCTTTTGCTTCAATTCGTCGAGCTTGACTTGTTGTTCAGCACTGACATTAGATAATAATGCAGTGCCAATCTGCTTGTTAAGATCAGATCTAAAAGATAAATTAAGGTCGCCTAGGGTCCCGCTAATATCGGTATTAATAGTGAGTTTTTTAAGTTGATTCAAAGTATCTGCCACAATATTGGTGATCTTATTGGTACCCATTGCTGTGATAACTAAACTTTGCAAATCAATGCTACCAGTACCTGAAACTGTTTCCCCATTTAATGCTGCTTTACCTTTACTGGACAATAAACCTGAGTTTAATTGGCTACTTAATTTTTCCTGGGAAACCAAGTCTAATTCAGATAGCTTTAAGTCAGATAATGCCCAGTTTTGATTGGCTCTGGCACCTGATTGACTCAGCCATAAGTCTCCATTAAGTATTAAGGACTGCCATAACGCACTGCTGCTTGAATTGACAGAATATAGAGTCGGGCGACCTATCACGTCATGCTGGTGGGTAATATCTTGCCAATCACTGATGATTTTTTGTTGCTGCCACTGCAGGGATATTTGTGCTTTTTTGATCCATAAGTCAGGTAAATATGAGGTATCGTCAAAGCTTATCCATTTGCCGGCGTAACCTAGTTGCTTCTCTTCAGCTTTGCCTTGAGCTTTTAACATTGGGCCAACAACTTCAAAAGCGGCTAAAGCATACTGACTCCAATGGCCAATTTGTTCTCCAAATACTAAGGTGGTGACATCATTAATGGCATCTGCATCGCCAGCGACCAATGATTTTAGTTGTGCATAATCTTGCCCAGGCGCAGCTTTAAGTGCCACTAGTTGAGGTGATAATTCATTTTTAGCTTGGTCGACTGATTGCTTAAAATCGCTTAACAGTTTTTTGTCTTTTAGTATTTCTTCTTTGAGCGTATCAAATTCTTTTTTAGCTAAAGCTAGCTGTATCGGATCTTTATAGTCCGTCTCAGTTAAGGTTTTTATCCGAGATTGATAATCGGCTAATTTTTCTTTTGCAGGTAATGCAGCATATTGTTGTTGCAGCACTTCTGCGTGTTTTGCATATACAGCCTGAGTATTTTCGATAGCTTTGGTCGTTTTAAGGGGCGATTTAGCTAATATGTCATCAACACTTGGTATGTTCTTAATATCAGTAAAAATATCTTCAGCTTGATTTGTATCTTCTGTAGGAACGCGATAAACGTCACCTTTTGCATCTCTTAACGAGCCCAACTGTACGCCGCTGATGGTTAGGTTATCAATAATAAGTTTACGTAATAACATCGGAGCTAAATCAATTTTAGCTGTAACAGTCTGCGCTTCGAGTTGGTTAGTTTGTGGTGCTTGCGGATCAGTTAGTTGTATACGATTTAAGGTGATACCAAAGGGTGAAAAGGTATGTTCAACTGAACCAATGTTGACTTCTGCACCTGTCATTTCTGCGAGGCTTTTTTCAGCAGCAAGTTTTATCCAATAATCCATAAATAAAATGCTAACAGTAGCAATCAGCCCTACAACAACAAAAAATGCAACTAAGCCGGGCAAACGAATAATAGATTTCATATTTATGCTCCTATTGTTCGATAAAGTTGGTAAAAGTTGCTGCCTTTAATAAATTGCACCACGCGCCATTGATTGATCCATTGCATAAATCTTAGACGATACTGCTCAACTAATTTTTTACTACCTATCAATATGAACGGAAATAAAATAACTGATGTTAATAGGCTGCCTAATGTAAGAGTATGGTAAAACTGACTTAGTTGGCCAAGGTAAGAGCTATACAAGGCTGTCCAAATTGATTGCAACCCCTCATACACTAATAATCCTTCTCCTAAATCTGATAACAACACCCTTAGTGGGATTGTAAGCACCGAAAAAGCGGCCCATGAAACTAGGAAACCCGTTATATTCACCCGAAAAAATAAAACCACGAACAGTAATATAAGGGAATGTAAACCCAAAAGAGGAGTAAGGCCCATTACCATGCCGAGGGCAAAGCCAAAAGCTAATTGCCAAGCAGATGAGTCTGAATTTAAAGCTTTAAAGAGTTTCGCTAATAAGACCATTACGATTCCTTTTTGTGGTTATATCTCAGCGTTATAATTTAATGACAAATGGACAATTATTATAGGATTATTAATGTCCCAAAACCTTCAAAATGTCTTAAATAGAGAGAAATGTTTATCCATTTTTGGTGGGTCCTAAAAAATAACGTCTATTTACGTTTGAAACCGTTTACACATTGTCTATGTGGTCAAGTGGTTTGCTATCATCTGATTCAAAGGTCTTGTTTATGAGTTAGAAAATCATATTCGACAAATTTGGGGTTGGAAAATATGTACAACGTTATTATAGCGTTGACTACATCCAGCTATCATTTCTTCGCCTTTTTTTAGGCAAGTAAGTAAGAACAATACCTAAAAGTAGGCTAATCACTGCAACAATTCCACCGCGCGTGAACCACTCCATCTCAGCTGTTTGGTCATAATCAGCGAGTGTTAGGGTTATTTTTGCCTTTTCTTTTTCGACGCTACTCAGCTCATTTTTTAAGTTTGTATTTTGCGAAGTAAGGTCGGCTATTTGTTGGTTAAATAAATCGTTACTATTGCGCTGCTGCAGGATTGTTTTTTCATTCATTTCTAGTTGTTGTTGTAAACCAGGAACTAATTCTCTAACACTCCTGCTGATATTAATGAATTCTGCGTCTACCCAACCCGTGCGTTGTTTATCATCAATTATTTCAACAAAATTTTTCTCAGGATCTTCTTGAAGCAACATAACACGAGTACCGGCTACAACAGATCCTAAAATTCGGAAGTTTCGCCCAGGTCCTGCATGCAAATAAGTAAATAAATCGTCAGAAATATAACGGACCTGACCTTCACTATCATTAGGTTCTTGGGCTAACGATTGTAAACTTACAAAGCCGCTAATTATGCATAAAAAAAGTAAAATTGCTTGTTTGCGCATCATCAAAAACGTACTCCTAAAAATCTAATGCAAATGGTATTGCTTGGATAAAAGAAAGGCAAGGGACTATTTGCGTTTAAGTCGATAGAGTTGCAGTACTGATACGTTTTTACGAAAGAGCTTGATTGAATAGTCGAATTTGAAAGGCTAAGGTGAGATAAATACCTCGATACTCACTTTTATCAATCAAAAAGGTTTTATGGAATACGAAATTGAACTCAAATTACTCACCAATCAACAAGCTGGTGAGATTATCGAAACAAAGTTGCTGTCACAACTTAATGCCAAGGTCACACAAGAAACACAAATATTAACTAATCATTATTTTGATACACCAAGCAGGACGTTAAGACAACACGATATAGGCTTGAGGATCAGAGGAAACAATCAGAGATTTGAGCAAACCTTAAAAACCGCAGGAAAGTCTATAGGTGGATTACAGCAAAGGCCCGAATACAATGTACAACTTGATGAGTCAAAAAATCAAAATGTGCCTGACCTTAGATTGTTTCCTGTTTCAGCATGGTCTAAAACTATCAATGTTGATGATCTTCAAGCGGAAATTGAAATACTTTTTAGCACTCATTTCGAACGCAACATTTATTTGCTCGAATTCTCAGATGGCGACATTGTAGAGTTGGCGTGGGATTTAGGTGAGGTCACGTCGGGAAATAAAAGTGTACCGATTTGCGAAATTGAGCTGGAACTTAAAAAAGGCTCTACAACATCACTTTTTAAACTAGCTAAGCGTATTGTTAGCCTGCTGCCCACCTCTATTGGTACTGATAGTAAGGCTGCTCGCGGATACAACTTACTTGATGGTTTGCCAATCAAAAAGTTAGAACAACATCAACAAAACCTGTTTGAAAACCTGAACACCGATGCTGAGACATTTGTTAGCTTGTTAACAACATTGCTGCAACAGTTTCAAATGTTGTCAGCTGAGATAAGGCGCCAGTATAGTGTGGAATTAGTCACTAATATTAAACAAATACTGACTGCATTAGTCGATAATTTAGCAGGGTTTAAGCGTTGTTTTCCATGTCAACTTTTAGAGTATATCCATATGGAATTAAAAACTTTGGTCAATGACTGGTGTTTGATTACACAACTAAATGATAAAAACGCCACTTATAATTTGTTGACCAAAGCACAAACCACTCAGTTGCAATTAGACATTGTGCAGTGCTTAGTAGAACAACCTTGGTCTTCCAAAGTGTAGTTATATTTTAAATGTGCTCAGTGAGAGTATGATTTATGCTGTGTTTTTAAAGACTAATAATGTGATTTTTTTCTGTGTAAAAATGTGATGTAGTTAATCGTTTTTTTATACTTTACCTAAACCGCTATCAAACAGACTATATAGCCTATTAAACAACATAAGGTTTTAACTTCATGTTGTTAACTCTATCGGCTAAATAGTTGTTAGTTAATCATCCTACAAAACTATAGGAGCGTTCATGAAGGCGTCAGATTTATTTGTAAAAGCTTTGGAAGAAGAAGGTGTTGAATACATTTTTGGTATTCCAGGTGAAGAAAACCTCGACTTATTAGAGTCTTTGCGAGAGTCACCGATTAAACTTATTTTGACTCGCCATGAGCAAGGCGCAGGATTTATGGCCGCTACATATGGTCGATTAACCGGAAAAGTTGGCGTATGTTTATCAACTCTAGGCCCAGGAGCAACCAATCTTGTTACACCGGCAGCATATGCACAATTAGGGGCAATGCCTATGTTGATGATAACGGGGCAAAAGCCAGTTAAAACCAGTAAACAAGGACGGTTTCAGGTTATTGATGTGGTTGACATGATGCGTCCTATTACCAAATATACCACCCAATTGGTCAGTGGTGACCGCATCCCTTCAGCGGTGCGTGAAGCATTTAGATTAGCGCATGACGAACGCCCTGGTGCCACGCATATTGAATTGCCAGAAGATATTGCGGCTGAAGACACAAATGCTTATTTATTAACACCTAGCGTAAGTCGACGTCCTATTGCCGAATATAAAGCCATTAATAAAGCTGTAGAGATGATTGAAGCGGCTAAGTCACCATTGTTGCTTATTGGAGCTGCAGCTAACCGCAAATTAACCTCTAAAATGCTCAAGGAGTTGGTCAGCAAAACTGGCATCCCTTATGTCACCACGCAAATGGGTAAAGGTGTACTTGACGAAAATGACAATTTATTTATGGGCAACACAGCCTTGTCAGCGGGTGACTTCGTGCACCGTATTATCGACAGTGCCGATTTAATCATCAATGTTGGCCATGATGTGGTAGAAAAACCGCCTTTCTTTATGAAAAATGACGGTCAGCAGGTTATACACATAAACTTTGAACAAGCAGCGGTTGACCCCGTGTATTTCCCCCAACTAGAAGTGATTGGCGATATAGCCAATACTATCTGGCAGATGAAAGAACAGATTGTTGCCAAAGCCGACTGGGACTTCAGTTTCTTTCTAAAAGCCCATAACGCTTACCTTGAACATAGAGCTGAAAGTGAAAATGATGATCGTTTCCCAATTTTGCCTGAACGTTTTGTCAAAGATATTCGCAGAGCCATGCCAGATGATGGCATAGTCACTCTCGACAACGGCGTGTACAAAATTTGGTTTGCTCGTAATTACCCCGCAGCTTTGCCTAACACATTATTGCTAGACAATGCCTTGGCAACGATGGGCGCCGGTTTGCCCTCAGCCATGGCAGCTAAAATGGTGTATCCAGATAAACCTGTGATTTCAGTATGTGGCGACGGTGGATTTATGATGAACAGTCAGGAGTTAGAAACGGCTGTGCGTCTTAAGTTGCATATAGTGGTGATCATTCTGCGAGATGATGCTTATGGCATGATCAAATGGAAACAATCTAATATGGAATTTGAAAACTACGGGTTAGATTATGGCAACCCTGACTTTGTTAAATACGTAGAAAGTTATGGTGGTAAAGGTTGGCGAATAGCGGCGGCCGATGAATTGCTACCCCAAGTACAAAAGTGTTTAGCTGAGCCTGGTGTGCATTTAATTGATGTGCCAGTGGATTACTCGTTAAACGACAAAACCTTAAATCAAACAATACGCATACGTAGCGATGCTATTTAATCCAGATATGACCCAGGAGATTTTATGTTAGCTAAAGCTTACCCTTATTATCTGGCTAGTGAAGCCGTATTTGCCAATCAAGATTTGGCAGTAACTAATAAATATACCAATGAAGTGGCCACTTACACCGCTCTTGCTGATGCCAAGGTGATTGACCAAGCGATTGCAGCTGCAGCAGCAAGTCAGCCCTTGCTAAACAAAATGGCACCCTATGAGCGCCAAAATATTCTTAATCATTGTGTCAAACGTTTTGAAGAAAGGTTCGACGAATTGGCCCATGCTTTGTGTATTGAAGCAGGTAAACCAATCAAAGATTCTCGCGGAGAAGTAACACGTTTAATTGATACCTTCAGAATTGCTGCAGAAGAATCTGTGCGCATGCATGGCGAAGTCATAAATCTTGAAATTACACCGCGTGCGAAAGGTTATACTGGCATGTACAAACGCGTGCCCATTGGTCCATGTTCGTTTATATCGCCTTTTAATTTCCCGTTAAATTTAGCCGCGCATAAGGTGGCACCGGCTATCGCAACAGGTTGTGCCTTTGTGCTTAAACCAGCCAGTAGAACACCGCTAGGTGCTTTGATTATTGGTGAAGTATTAGCTGAGACAGATCTTCCTAAAGGTGCATTCTCGATCCTACCATGTAGCCGTGATGGTGCAGATTTGTTCACCACAGATGAAAGATTTAAGTTACTAAGCTTTACTGGCTCACCTCAAGTGGGGTGGGAACTAAAAGCCAAAGCAGGAAAAAAACCTGTGATCCTAGAATTAGGCGGTAACGCAGCTTGTGTAGTGGACGCTGATACGGATTTAGACGATGCGATCGAACGAATTGTGTTTGGTGCTTATTATCAATCAGGTCAAAGTTGTATCAGTGTACAACGCGTGATTGTGCATGAGTCCATTTATGACGACTTCAAACAACGCTATACCGATAAAGTCGCCAACTTAATCCATGGCGATCCCTTGAATGAAGACACGTTTATTGGTCCAATGATTTCTGAATCAGAAGCTACACGACTCGATAATTGGGTGCAAGAAGCCGTTGCTGCAGGTGCCAATTTATTATGTGGCGGCAAACGCGACGGCAATATGTTGCAAGCCACCTTATTAGAGAATGTTCCAAATAACGCTGCTCTCAATGCTGAAGAAGCATTTGGGCCTGTATCTATCATCAGTTCATTTAGTGATTTTGATGAAGCATTAAAAGAAGTCAACAATAGTCAATTTGGTTTACAAGCCGGTGTATTCACCAGAGATATCTACAAAGCTCATAAAGCATGGAATGAACTAGATGTGGGTGGCGTGGTGATCGGCGACGTACCCAGCTGGCGAGTAGATAACATGCCTTACGGTGGGGTAAAAGAATCAGGTTTAGGCCGCGAGGGCATTACGTTTGCTATGGAAGATATGACCGAGATTAGATTGATGGTACTGAGGACCCCAAGTTAATAATCGACACTATTCAAATATTTGGCGGTAAGTGCGAGTTGAAAGCTCAGGCTTATCGCTACTGTTCATCACTCTTAAAAAAAGCTTGTAGAATTTTCTCAGTAAATTCTTTTCTTAAATAGAAACCTCTTGGTCTGGTGTGAATAACCTGTCCATTTTTACCGGTAGCTTCAGTTAACACATCACCATTGGCAGCTTTTGGGCGAAGTTGTAAATATTGCCCATGCCTCGCGGTAATGTTTTCTATTTGGCCAAGGGCTATCATTTCCATCAGTTCCTCCCAGTCGGCGCGTAATTGTTTGTCTTGCGATAAATCGGGCGACCATAAAAAGGGGGTAGCGATGCATCTATCTTGTGGGGCGACGTCTCTTCTTCCATCGATAGGCACCCAAAGTACTTGTTGAATTTTATTTTTGACGCTGCTGGTTTGCCATTCTATACCGGCTATATTGGTGAGCGGTGCATAACACACATAGGTAGTTTCTAAAGGTTTGCCGTGCTCGTCTATAGGAATTGTTTTTAACTCTATACCTAAATTTGCAAAGTCTTGTTGGGTTTTAGAACCTGCGCTGGCGCCTAGGCAAAGCTCAATGAGTTGACCCGTCCAGCCTTTTTCTCGTTTGAAGTTTAAGGGTACTTTCACATTAGCCGTTTTGGCTATTTCACCTAGGGTGAGTCCTGCTAACGCTGCAGCTCTTTGCATTAGGTCTTGGATAGATTTAGGTTCGGCGTTTGGTATACTAAATATTTTCATTTGGACACTTTAGCTTAGTAATACTGTTTTTATTACTTTGAATAAGCTGTAGTTTATGGAAGAATGCATAATATTAAAAGAATAGAGTTCTCGGGAGTCTAAGTGATTGATGCCGAAGGATTCCGCGCCAATGTTGGCATAGTGATTTGTAATGAGTCAGGCCAGGTTTTTTGGGCAAGGCGCTATGGACAACATTCATGGCAGTTTCCGCAAGGCGGAATCGATGAAGGTGAAACTGCCGAACAAACAATGTACCGCGAACTTCATGAAGAAGTAGGTCTAAAGCCAGAACATGTAAAAATTCTGGCTGTCACCAAAAATTGGTTGCGCTACAAACTGCCTAAGCGATTGGTTAGGCAGGGAAGTAATCCTGTTTGTATAGGACAAAAGCAGAAGTGGTTTTTACTGCAACTTGTCTGTAAAGAAGAGGATGTGGACTTATTACAATCAGGTCACCCTGAATTTGACGACTGGCGCTGGGTAAGTTTTTGGTATCCGGTACGTAATGTGGTCTCTTTTAAACGGGATGTGTATCGTCGTGTGATGAAAGAATTTTCAACTACTGCGATGCCAGAGATAGCAGGGCAAAATCAAGGGAACTATCAAAAAATAAAACGGCGCAGGAAGGCTTAGTTTCCAAACTAGATAAACATGAGAGATAAATAAGTCTTATGCTAACTTCGCTTAAACGTATCATTCAAGAAGTGAATCAAATTCCTGTATTTGATGATGCGTTATGCTGTTTGGCAAATAGATTGATAGAAGCTTTAAAAGTTGACTCATGTAGTATTTATTTAGCCGATTACGAACAGCAACATTTTATGCTGGCTGCGACCGAAGGTTTGGCAAAAACGGCTGTAGGCAATGTGTTTATTGGTTTTTCCGAAGGCTTGGTTGGTTTAATTGGCCAACGTGAAGAACCCCTCAATATTAGTGACGCTCAAAGACACCCCCGCTTTAAACTTTACCCAGAAGTACAAGAAGACAATTATCACGCCTTCTTAGGTGCGCCAATCATTCATCAACGCAAAGTATTGGGGGTGTTAACGCTACAACAGCATCACAAAAGACGCTTTAGTGAAGATGAAGAAGCGTTTTTGGTTACACTTGCGATGCAATTGGCGGTTGAAATTTCCAATGCTAAAGCGCGCGGTTCAATTAATCTTTTACAAAAAAATATCCCTAAGGACTGGCAAAAATCACTAAAGGGTATTCCAGGCTCTTCAGGGTTAGCCAGTGGCGTGGGTTATTTACAAAACATGATGGTCAGTATCCACAGTCATGTTCCTAAACGCAGTAAAAATAAGCAGGTGCAAGTTCAAAATTATCGTCAGGCAGTGAAACAAACGCAAGCTGACATGGCAGTATTATCTGAGCGAATGCAAGGTGAAGTGCCGGAGGATGTCCACGCTATTTTCCAGCTTTATCACCACTTACTTGACGCAAACAGTTTAGGTCGAGACGTTGAAAAAGAAATTAAGTCGGGTTGGGATGCACCTACATCTCTAAAAATGGTAGTAGAAAATTATATTCGTCAGTTTCAAGCTATGAATGACCCCTACATGCGCGAACGAGCCGTAGATGTTGAAGATATGGGCAATAGAGTACTGGCCAATATCCTGGGGATAACTGCTGATAAACAAGTGAAAAGGGTGATCCCAGAACTCTCAATTTTAATTGCTGAAGAAGTCACTGCTGTGATGTTGGCTGAATTTCCGAGTGAAAAACTCATGGGCATAGTATCTATGCGTGGGTCAAACAACTCCCATGCAGCAATTATGGCTAGAGCAATGGGAGTGCCAGCTGTGATGGGGTTGAGCAATATACCCATTGCTTTGTTGAACGAAAAAGAAATTTTACTGGATGGTTATACTGGTGATGTCATTGTGTCACCAAATGTCACTATTAGGGGCGAATTCGACCAGCTAGTTAAAGAAGAACAGTTATTATCTGAACGTATTCGTTTAGAAGATACTTTACCGGCTATCACAACCGATAATTGCGAAATTCGTTTGTTCACTAATACGGGTTTGTCACTTGAAAAAGAAAAAAATGACAACCCATATTCTGATGGTGTGGGATTATTTCGTACTGAAATCCCCTTTATGATGCGTGAAAGATTTCCTACTGAGCAAGAACAAGTAGAGCTGTATAGAGTTTTACTCGAAGCTGAACCTAACAAGCCTTTTACAATGCGCACATTAGATGTGGGAGGGGATAAACCTCTACCATATTTTCCCATTTCTGAAGAAAATCCATTTCTTGGTTGGCGTGGAATACGTATAACGCTAGACCATCCTGAAATTTTTTTAGTACAAATTCGAGCAATGTTGAGAGCCAGTATTGGTTTAGATAATTTAAGTATTATGTTGCCGATGATAACGTCGGTAAGTGAAGTCAGTGAGGCTAAACGTCTCATCAGGCAGGCTTTCTATGAGGTGAAAGAAGAGGCTAAAGAGCAGGGTGAAAACCTTTATAAGCCTAAAATTGGCGTGATGTTAGAAGTTCCTGCAGTTCTGTACCAGCTTCCACAGTTATCTAAAATCGTCGACTTTTTCTCAGTAGGCAGTAACGATTTAACTCAATACCTATTAGCGGTAGATCGCAACAATCCACGTGTGGCTGATTTATACGACAGTTATCACCCCGCGGTATTAAGCGCTTTGCATACTATTGCAAAACATTCTTCGCTATTGCGAGTACCTGTGACTGTATGTGGTGAACTAGCTGGAGAGCCAGGTGGCGTTGTATTGCTACTTGCAATGGGCTACCGAAAACTCAGTATGAACAATCATAATTTGCTTAAAGTAAAGTGGATTATACGTAATGTACATCTGGGAGATGCAGAACAACTGTTAGCAAAAGTGTTGACCTTAAACAATCCGCAGGATGTTCGAGAAGAAATAACCCAATATCTAGAATCAGTTGGATTAGGCGGCTTAGTTCGTGCTGGAATTTAAGATAAAGTAAAATAAAGTATAAAGAGATGATTAAGAATGCAACAGTATTTACAATTAATGCGTCATGTATTGGATACAGGCGTGAAAAAAGAAGACCGTACCGGTACAGGTACATTGAGTGTATTTGGTTACCAGATGCGCTTTGATTTAAATACTGGATTTCCTCTAGTCACCACTAAAAAGTGTCATATGAGATCTATTATTCACGAACTTTTATGGTTTTTAAAAGGCGAAACCAATATCGCTTATTTGACTGAAAATAATGTCAAAATATGGGATGGATGGGCTACTGATGATGGCGAGTTAGGACCTGTTTATGGAAAACAATGGCGAAGCTGGGAAGGTGCTGATGGACAAATCATTGATCAAATAACACAACTAGTTGAGCAAATCAAAACGAACCCAGACTCAAGACGTTTAATTGTCAGTGCTTGGAACCCAGCTGTATTGCCAGATACTTCATATTCGCCAAAAGAAAACGCGCAACAGGGCAGGCAAGCTTTACCACCTTGCCATACGATGTTTCAGTTTTATGTACTGGAAGGGAAGTTATCTTGTCAGTTATATCAACGTAGCGGTGATATTTTTTTGGGTGTGCCCTTTAATATTGCTAGTTATGCACTGTTAACTATGATGTTAGCGCAAGTCTGTGATTTACAACTGGGTGATTTTATTCATACCTTGGGTGATGCACACTTGTATGTCAATCACCTTGAACAAGCAAACTTACAGCTAACTCGCCAACCTTACCCCTTGCCGAAAATGATAATAAACCCTAATGTTAAAAATATATTTTCATTTAATATCGATGATTTCGAATTAAAAGAGTATCAGGCACATGGCCACATCAAAGCACTAGTGGCCATTTAATTCATTCCTAAAAAAAAGACAAAATTATATGACAATGTGCATATGACTATCCCTGTACTTATTTGCGATGATTCAAACTTCGCCCGTAAGCAAATGCAAAGAGCTATTCCAGATGCATGGGATGTGGACATAAGCTTTGCTGAAAACGGTCAGGAAGCATTGGACATGATCCGAGCAGGTAAAGCGGACGTGATGTTTCTTGATTTGAACATGCCTGTTATGGACGGTTATCAAACCATGCAGATAATCAAGGACGAAGATTTACCCACCATGGTGATTGTGGTGTCAGGTGATGTGCAACCTGAGGCGCGTACACGAATGTTGGCATTGGGAGTACTTGAATTTATTCGCAAGCCGACTGATAACGCCAAGCTTGTAGAAATCCTGACTCAGTTTGGCTTATATTCGGGTGAAGCTTCAGCTAATAAACGTGCTAAAAAAGTTAAACCTGTACAAAACTCTCATATAGAAAAACTTGACGCTTACCGTGAGATGGCTAATGTGGCGATGGGACAGGCTGGCGAAAGTTTAGCTAAACTTTTAGGTGAGTTTATCGACTTGCCTATCCCTAATGTTAATTTGATCACTAACACTGAATTACACATGGCAATTGCTGATATTCAACGTAATGAAAGTGTATCTGCAGTATCTCAAGGGTTCATAAGCGCAGGTATCAATGGAGAAGCACTGGTTATTTTTAACGATTCTAACTTTGGCAATATGGTTAAGCTTCTCAAATATACAGACGATAAAAGTAGCAGCTCGCTGGAGCTTGAAGCGCTAATGGACGTCTCAAATATTTTAATTGGCGCATGTTTGCGAGCACTTTCAGAACAACTTCATTCGGTATTTAGTCATAACCATCCTATTATTTTAGGTCGACACTGCGAACTAGATGATATCCTCAGAACGACTACACAAAGAAAAGAAGATATGCTGGCAATAGAAATCGCCTATTCTATTAAGAGCCAACATATCAACTTCGACTTGTTATTGTTATTCCCAAACAGATCTATCGACTTAGTATTCGATAAACTTGTTAAATCTTATTTTTAAGGCCCGACTTTATGGCAATAGATAACAGTTTGGCAGAAATGCATTGGAAGCATGACCTCTTAGGTTCGATTGAAGTGGGTATTGTTGTTCTGGATAAAGAATGTAAGGTGCAGGTATGGAACCAGTTTATGGAAAATCACAGCAGCATTGTGCCGGGAATGATCCAGGGTAAAAGTGTATTTAAGTTTTTTCCTGAAATTGATGAAGAATGGTTTACGCGTAAAGCGGCACCAGCATTTTCGTTAAAAAGCCCAGTATTTATCATTTGGGAACAGCGCCCGTACTTGTTTCATTTTAACTGCAATCGCCCAATTACCTCTCAAGCTGAACATATGTACCAAAATATCACGATCTTTCCGTTGGCATCTCTGACCGGGCAAGTCGAGCAAGTATGTTTGGTAATATACGACGTGACAAACGAAGCATTAAGCCGTTTGGGCATGCAGTCACTTAATACTCAGTTAGAAAAGATGAGCCGAGTAGACGGTTTGACTGGGCTATACAATAGACATTTCTGGGAAGAACAGTTTGTTATGGAGTATAAAAGAGATAAGCGCAGTGAGAACCCCTCGGCGCTCATTATGTTGGATATCGACTTTTTCAAAACAGTGAATGATACTTATGGCCATCCTGCTGGTGACGAAGTCATTAAAACCTTGGCCAGCATCATCAAAAAAGCCATTCGAGAAACTGATATTGCTGGTCGTTATGGTGGTGAAGAATTTGCCATAATATTACCTGGCACACCTGTTGCAAATGCAGAATTTGTGGCAGAACGTATTCGTCGTATGGTTGAAAAACGCACGGTGGTTTATGACGAAATACATATTTCATTCACTATTAGTATTGGCATTGCAGGTTTTAAACACACTTATAAAGATAGTACTCAATGGTTGGACACGGCCGATAAGGCGTTGTACAAGGCTAAAGATATGGGTAGAAACCAAGTGGTATTAATTGAATAAACGTGACCAAAAGTGGTGCTGTAGTGATGGGATATTGCCAATACCAAGACTGTTACCTTAATTATTAATTACGATTACGGAATAACACGTTAATGAATAACATCCATAAGACTTCGCAAGCAACTTGGTTCGATACCCTAAAATCGTTTAAACACCCTCGAGTTATCACAATGTTGTTTTTTGGTATTTCAGCTGGATTACCTTTATTACTGATATTTTCATCTTTAAGCTTGTGGTTGCGTGAGGCGGGAATAGATCGTGCAGCCGTCACTTATTTTAGCTGGGCCGCCTTAGGTTATTCTTTTAAATTTGTTTGGGCACCCTTGGTAGATAGCTTACCGATCCCAATTCTTACGCGTTTTTTGGGCCGCCGCCGAGCTTGGATGTTATTGTCACAAGTGATGATTATGCTAGCCATTGTCGCTATGGCTTTTGTTGATCCGGCCACGCAAACCTTAGTTGTTATTGCATGGGCAGCGGTATTATTAGGCTTTTCATCGGCGACCCAAGATATTGTGATTGATGCCTATCGAATTGAGTCTGCCGATACTCAGTTACAAGCATTAATGTCATCTAGCTACATTGCCGGTTACCGAATCGGTATGCTGATTGCCGGAGCTGGCTCCTTGGTGTTAGCCAGTTATTTTGGCTCAAGCATGGGTGAATATGATTATTTGGCTTGGCAAACAACCTATCTAATTATGGCTGCAATGATGTCGTTCGGTGTGATAACCACCTTAGTGGTCAGCGAGCCGCAATCAAATAATCTCACTCGAGCACAAGACAAGCACCACCAATTAGGTTTTTTCCTGATGTTTATATTTGCCGTTAGTGGCTTTGTGGCTAGTTTTTATTTGACAGCATCGGATGCTGTATCGGCAAAAGCAGCATTAAGTACGCTGATTAATAATAGCTATTTAGCCGCTTCAGTGATCGAGCTTGCTCGTTTAGCCTTAGCCTTAATAGTTGCAGGTCTTATTGCTAAAATAGTCATTGCTAGCGGCCTAGTGCAACAAAAAACAGTCCTCATTAATTATGTGGAACCGGTAAACGATTTTTTCCAAAGATATGGCTGGTCATTAGCGTGGTTATTATTAGCCTTGATTGGTTTGTACCGGATCTCCGATATTGTGATGGGCGTAATAGCTAATGTGTTTTATCTCGATTTGGGTTTTTCCAAACCTGAAATTGCCAGTGTTGTGAAAACCTTTGGTTTAATAATGACCATTATAGGTGGGTTTTTAGGCGGTCTTTTGAGTATACGTTTTGGTGTATTGAAAATTTTGTTTTTAGGCGCATTATTGTCAGCGATAACCAATCTATTGTTTATGTTACTTGCTCAAGTCGGCCATGATATGACTATGTTGTATGTGGTTATTTCGGCAGATAATTTATCGGCAGGTTTAGCTAGCGCTGCTTTTATTGCTTTTTTATCTAGTCTGACCAATATTTCATTTACTGCCGTGCAGTATGCTATTTTCAGCTCGTTAATGACTTTACTACCAAAAATATTAGGTGGTTATTCAGGCACGATTGTTGAAACAATAGGTTATCAATACTTTTTCTTAAGCACTGCACTGATGGGGATCCCTGTATTGGTATTGATTGTGTGGGCCAATAAACGCTTTGATATGCATCCTGCGACTACATCAAACTGACTCAATTTATGACTATGCCGATGGCCATAAGTAGCCGTTTTGTTGATTGGATGGAAACTGGGCTGCATTTTTTATACTGACAGCATTAATGGTCATTCCTAGTCTTATATTCCTTAGATTAATAAGAGATGACATTCATCGTCTCGAAAAAAGATAAACGTCTGCGGTAGGACAAATTACAGGATTTTAATATGTTCTATTGATAGTCAACATTTAAGAAACCTAAGGCCTTATTCCAATGCAGTCTAATGGTAATGAATAATTTTCTTCACTCTCTAGGCAGTCTAGGCAGGTTTCTAGTTCACCTCTTAAGTATGGATCTTCAATGAGGGTGGTCTGAGGCCAGTAATGTACCTGATGTAGTACATGCCAAAACACTTGTTCGGTTTTTTCGTAAGGTAAATGTTTACCTTTTTTAACTTGGTACCATTCTTCCATAGTATCCCAGAAAAATAAATTCAGTTCTGAATAAGGAATTCTTTTTTGTAAAAAGCCTCGGGTAAAATACACCAGTTGTCTAGATTTATGATTTACGAAATTACTAACTGTGGACACTAATAAAGGCCTTCTTAATTGGTGGTAACACTATGACTAAGTATAGCTATAATTCTTACTTTTACAGCGATAAGAGACGTTATTTTGAATAAGGATTATTGGCATATACCGATATGAAGGCTTTTCTACCATCCCATATGACTGATCCAACCATAAATTTCTTTACTGAGATAGGCGTTATATTGACGATATTGATTAAATCCGAGTAATTCTCGTTGTCGGTATTGCAATTTTAGTGATTTGACTGTCGCAACTTCACGCTGAGTAACCGTTGTTTGTGACCATACGTTATCCTGACTGCTATATAAATCTAATACTGGCATAGGCGTGTTAGCGATCCATTGTGGTAGACGTTGATTGCGATTTCTATCTGGCCAAAAAGGACTGATGGCCACAAAAGCGTCAGGAGCATTTAAGGTTTTTTCTGCATAAATTTTACTTAGCCAAGCAGCACTTGTGCCTTTGCTGATGACCAATAAAAAGCCTGGGTATTCTTGAGATTTTTCAATAACCGCTTGTAAAAGAGAGACTAGTTGCTGTTCATGTTCTTCAAAAGCTTGCTCGTCTATGCTGGTTACTGGAGTCTGACTAATATCTAGATCCGTTATTAGTGCGCCATTTGTTTCTTCATCAATCGCTTTTTTTTCATCGTCTTCTATGACCATATCTTGAGTAAAAGTAGGGATGAAACCTATATCTGGAGCAGGCAGTAAAATAGTGACCCAACCTACTTTATTCAGTTCATTGGCTAAAGCGGAGAAGCCTTCTTGAGCAACCAGAGGTATTCCGCTGTCGGCAACCATGACAGCTACACCCCTAGTAATAGCCGTAGTGTTTTCTTGTAATACGTAAATGATTGGTTGACCGTCAATATCAAAACTTTGGTAAGTGTCAGAAAATAGCCCACGCTGAATATCTAATCTTCTTAGTAATTGATTATCCGGGGCTGCTATGCTGTATGAACACAGGACAGCGAGAACAAAGGAAAGTAAAAATTTAATAACGACAATGCCTCTAAATGATAAGCTCAAATAGGTTATCGGAAAGTATTAAGTAGTTCTTTAATTTTGCAGCCGTTATTATTTCATCGATTATAAAGTAACTCACATTTTAAACAGAGTTTTATGACTAAACTAGCGTTTCCAGTAATTGAAACTTCGCGATTATTACTTAATCGACTCACAAAAGAGGATCGTGAAGCTTTGTTCTCCATATTTTCAGATCCTGACAGCATCGAACATTACGATGTTGAACGTTTCAAAAAAATTCATGAGGCGGATCAATTGATTGTATATTTTGATGCTCGATTTGACAGTAATACGGGTATTCGTTGGGCTATTCGAGACAAGACATCGGGCGAGTTTTTGGGTACTTGTGGTTTCACCCATTGGAACGAGTTTGATCACAGTGCAGCTGTGGGTTACGAGTTGTCCAAAAAGTATCGGAGAAAAGGTTATGCAATAGAAGCGGTGGGCGCTATTGTCAATTTTATTTTTAGCGATAGTTTTCATTTTTATGTGCACCGCGTTGAGGCACTTATTTTACCCAGTAATAAACCGTCAAAAAAATTAGTGAAAAGTTTAGGGTTTGGTCTAGAGGGAACCTTGCGCGGAAAGTGTTACTGGAATGATGATTTCCATGACATGAATATTTATGGAATATTACGCAATGAACACCTTAAATAGTGTTTGTTAAAGCGCACCAATGGACCCACTAAAATAGCTCAAAAAGGCACCTGAGACTCAAAATATAACATTTGTTCGGTGACTGGATGGCGAAAACTGAGAAGCATCGCATGTAGGTTAAGTCTGTTAGCCATCTCTAATGCTTGGCTGTGGGCGTATAGAGTATCGCCTATAATAGGGTGTTGCATACTTAACATGTGGACCCTAAGTTGGTGTGATCGACCTGTAACGGGTTTTAATTCCACACGTGTGGTATTGGCATTTCTTTCAATGACCCGCCAGTGAGTCAGCGCCTTTTTACCCTGTTCATGATCGACCATTTGTTTTGGACGGTTTGGCCAGTCACAAATCAGCGGTAAGTTGATTTCGCCGGAATCTTGTTGCACGTTATCAAACACTACGGCTTGATACGTTTTGGTTGTTTCGCGTAATTCAAACTGCTTAGATATATGCCTATGAGCAGACTTATTTAAGGCCATCACCATTAAGCCAGATGTGGCCATATCCAATCTATGAACTATTGTTGCTGTTGGAAATACTCTTTGTGCTCGTGCTTGCAAACAATCGGCATGTTCTTTACCCGGCACACTTAACAACCCGCTGGGTTTATTAAATACTATAATATCATCATCCTGAAAAACGATATCCAAGTAGGGTTCTAAGGGTGGATTGTAGTTCAGAATTTCCATATTCCAGCCCCTACTTAGGATTATTTACAATCAGCCTGACGGCCTCAAGATGTAATCTTGCTTCGCCCATGATGCTTTTAAGGCTATCAATTTGATTAGCCACATGTTCAATCTCTTCATCACGAATAGTAGGGTTCACTTTTTGTAGACTTTGTAACCTGGTTAATTCGCTACCTAACAATTCTTGCATCTGGCTTATGCGCTTCTTTTTTACCAGCACAGCTTCTTGCTCCGCTTGTTGGTAGGCATTTTGCAAACACTTTTCTATCTGGCTTTTAAGCGCACTAATAAGCTGATTGCCGATTTTTGGCAGCACAGGCTCTAGTTGAATAAATGGTTTATTTATCGGTTGTGATTGGGCATCAATACAAATTTTAAGTGGTGTGGGTGGTAAAAATCGTGATAGTTGTAAACCTTTTGCGGCTTTGCCTGACAGCACAAATAGGCATTCTAGCCAATACGCACCAGCAGGTTTCCTTTTATCTCGACAAAAGGCGATAGAACTTTTACCTATCACATCGGTGGTCAACATATCCATAGCATGCTGGATCATAGGGTGATCCCAACTCAGGAAAGTAACATGTTCCAACAGTGTTGCAGTTGTGCGTTCATAGGTAATGGTCATGCCTTCTTCGTCTAAACCCGGAAGAGGGCTAATCATGGTTTCGGTGGGACGCAACAAATAGCAGCTTTCGTCATGGTCTTCTTGTAAAAAACCAATGGCATCAAACAGGCGAGTCATAAAAAGTTCGAGCTTAGGCGACTGTTCTGCCTGCAAAATTTGCTCTAAAAAGACATCAATTCTTCCTTGACCTGATGAATTGAGTTCTAACAACTTATCTCTACCTTGTTCAAGTTTTACTTTGAGTTCACGATGCAGGCTAGCGGTTTGATTGATCAGTTGCTGTAATTTGGGAATATCTCTGGGTTCTTGAATACAGGCATGTAACATTTCTTGGGTTTCTTCGTAAACAGTCATGCCCGTGGGACAGGTACGTTCGAATGCACCTAAGCCTTGGTGATACCAATCGAGCAACACTTGTTGAGCACTCATATCAAAATAAGGAACATGAATACACACATCATATTTCTGACCAATACGGTCAAGACGCCCTATGCGTTGCTCTAAAAGATCTGGCACTAAAGGTAAATCGAACAAAATTAAGTGGTGTGCAAACTGAAAGTTACGACCCTCACTGCCTATTTCACTGCAAATTAGCACTTGAGCGCCGTCTTCAGACTGAGCAAAATAATTGGCCGCTCTGTCACGTTCAACGATACCCATGTTTTCATGAAATACAGTGGAACGGGTACCGGATTTCACTCGCAAAGCTTCTGATAATTGCAATGCTGTACTAGCATTAGCGCAAATTGTGAGAACTTTCTCGCCCTTTAATGATTTTAACTGAGTTATAAACCAATCAACTCTAGGATCAAAATTCACCCAAGTATTGACCACGTCTGGATGTCTTTCTGGGGTCAACTGTAATTGTAAATTGTTTGGATCTTCTGATAGCAGCAAGGAATATTCAATAGGCTGAGCTAATGAATAGCTGAATAATTTTCTACTTGGAAAGCCACTCACTCCAGCCCGACTGTTTCTGAATAATAATCGCCCTGTGCCATGTTGGTCTAATAAAGTGTGTAGCAATTTTGTTTTAGTTTCTGGGTTTGATACATTGATATCTTTTAACGTATCAGCCGCTGCAAACTGACTGATAGCTTGAATATTGTGGTCGCTTAATTTCCCTCCGCTAAGCAAAGGAGCTATGGCAGTGGCCAATTGGCTATACTGCTTCTCCTCTGAAACAAAACTTTGATAGTCATGAAAACGTGCAGGGTCGAGTAGCCGCAGCCTAGCAAAGTGGCTTTCATGGCCGAGTTGGTCAGGGGTGGCAGTGAGCAACAATACACCTTTAGTGACATTGGCTAAACCTTCTATAACTTGATATTGCTGAGAGGGCTGACCTTGCGACCAGATTAAATGATGAGCCTCATCTACTACCATTAAGTCCCAATCGGCTTCAAGCGCTTGTTGGTAGTAACGACTGTTATGGGTCAAGAAGTCAAGACTACATATTATCAGTTGTTCTGCTTCAAATGGATTGCTTGCGTCTTCAGACATGGCTTCACAGCGTTCTTCATCAAACACTGAGAAGGCTAAGTTAACTCTGTGTCGCATTTCTACTAGCCATTGATGAACCAAACTAGATGGCACAACAATCAGTACCCGCTGAGCTCTGGCAGTGAGCAATTGCTGATGGATAATTAAAGCCGCTTCAATCGTTTTGCCTAAGCCAACTTCATCAGCCAGTAGTACTCTAGGAGCATAACGTGCACCTACTTCAGAGGCTATGTGTAACTGATGAGGAATAAGATCGACTCTTGCTCCAACAAAACCAAGTAAGGATGAGGTGTTATGATCGAATTGATGGGATAGACATTGTTCACGCAAGTCAAACCACTTGGGGTCATCAAACTGGCCATTTAATAATCGCTGTTCTGGTTGATTAAGCTGGAAATGGTGATCGACGAAGGTTTCTTTCAGGGTGACAGCTTCGTTATTATCAATTCGATGTCCAATATATATAAGTTGGTTATCTTTTTCCTGTACTTGCTCAACCACCAACTCCCAGCCTTGGTGGCTTTTTACGCTATCGCCAAGCATAAACTCAATGCGTGTCAAAGGAGCGGTCTGGGCTGCATAGACACGACTTTCACCCGTAGCTGGGAAGAGTACTGTGACTGTGCGTGTTTCAATTTGCACTATGGTACCTAGGCCTAAATCAGTCTCAGTATCACTGAGCCAGCGTTGCCCTAAGGCAAAAATTTGTTGCTTAGCCATTGTCTTGTCCTCACCTATGAAATTACTGCTATGAATGCATGCCAAGTCACTGGGGCCAGCGTGGCACGCATTGTAACAAAAAATTTATGTTGTACTGTCTAAAAGTAGATGAATCTCTAGAGAAAGTGTTTTATTGTAAAAAGGCAGTCTGTAGTTAAGTATGTTTTAAGTATAAGTGTTTACTAAATTCACTATGGCTTATCAAAAAAACATGACTAAATTGGCAGGCACCTTATCAAAGTCCTAAAGGAGCGCCGGATGTCACAAAAAAAAACACTAAGTACAAAAATTTACGTGTTAGATACTAATATTCTGCTACATGAACCCCTCGCCTTTTTATCCTTCAAAGAAAACGATGTTGTTGTGCCCATGACAGTGCTTGAAGAGTTGGATTATATCAAAGACAGTAAAAAGGACGTTGCTCGGGATGCTCGAGTGTCTATTCGTGCTATGGAAAATTTACTTCATGACGCCACACCCGAAGATTTGATGCAGGGTGTATCAATGCAAGGCTTAGGCGCCGGAGAGTCAGCGCCCACAGGCAGTCTTTCAATTTTTGTTGACCATGGAATGCCAGTCTCGCAACAAGTTTTCACCAGTAACGAAAACGATAATCGTATTATTAATAGCGCGTTGTATCTACAAAAATCTCAACACACAAAACATGTGATATTAGTCACCAAAGATATCAATATGCGTTTAAAGGCTAAAGGTGCTGGTTTGGCACATGTAGAGGATTACCGCACCGATCAGATGGTCACTGATATTAAATATTTGTCTAAGGGTTATCATCAGTTTGAAGGTAATTTTTGGAATGAAGTTAAATCGGTAGATAGTCGCACAGAAGGCCGAGACACTATTCACACTATTGAACGTAATGTGTTACCACAAGCATATGTAAATGAATTTTTATTAGATGGAAGTCAACATTTTGCTGGTGTGGTTGAGTCAGTTAGCGGTGACTATTTGGATATTTTAGACTTAGGTTATGAAAGACTTATGGGGCGTAAGGCCTGGGGCATTTCACCAAAAAACATTGGTCAAGCGATGGGCTTACACGCATTACTTGATCCGCATATTGATTTAGTTATCTTAACTGGGCCAGCAGGCAGTGGAAAAACTCTACTGGCTTTGGCAGCAGCACTTGAAATGGTCGTAGAGAAAAATATGTACGACAAGATAATAGTAACCAGAAGTACACCTGAAATTGCTGAGTCTATTGGCTTTTTACCTGGTACCGAAGAAGAAAAAATGGCGCCTTGGCTTGCTGCCATTACAGATAGTTTAGAAGTGTTACATAAAAATGATGAAAACGTGAAAGGCTCAATGAGCTACATCATTGAAAAAGCTAATATTCAGTTTAAATCAGTAAACTTTATGCGTGGTCGTAGTATTCAAAATGCCATAGTGATACTTGACGAGTCACAAAATCTAACAGCTTCTCAATTAAAAACTATTATTACCCGATGTGGTGAAGGTACTAAGTTGATATGCAGTGGCAATTTAGCGCAGATTGATAGTAATTATCTAAGTGCTGTGACATCTGGCTTAACTTACATAGTAGAAAAGTTTAAGACTTTTTCTGGCAGTGCCACAATAAATTTAGACGGTATTGTTCGCAGCCGATTGGCAGAATTTGCTGAAGAACAATTATAATTTAATGTGTAGATAAAATAGAATATGCAGCTAGTAAAATCTGCACCTTATATATTAATAGAACAGGGAACTATTATGATGGTTGTTGACAATGAGAGCAATATTGAAATCTTAGTGTCAGAGATTTTAGTTCGTTATAATAGTCGTGCCTTACATTGACAGCACTGAGGCACAAGCGCCGACAATAGAATATTAACTTGATGTGATTTTGTAAGACATCACTTATTATTTTAAAATAGGGCGAAAAACCTTAAGGTATTTCCTCGAGGCTATACAAATTATTGGCTATATCTGTACTGCTGCGAGCCGCAATATGGCCCAGTGGAAATTTGGCTGGGCCTGTAGGCTCCATTAATAAATAGTCAAAACCATTTATATCTATGGTTTGTTCGTTTTTTCTAAAAGGTAGCACGATACCTAATAATGCATGGTTAGGAAGATACACCATGGTCAATTTTGTGTCTGGTAATAACGAACGCACTAAGCTTGCCATTAGTACCGCTTTGCTATCACAGTCTCCTTGGTTATTGGACACAACAGACAGTGGCGGTAAGTAACCTGCACCATTGGAATCTAAGCGATTTTCTAATTCATTGTAGGGAATGCTTTGCACCCAACTGAGTACTAAATTCACATAAGCGCGGGTCTCACTATTGGTAGGAAGCTTGTCATACGCAGCTTGAGCAATAGGCCGCAAAGCCGCTTTGTTTTCTGAAATGTACCGTAAGTGATCAGGTTTTATTACTTTTTGCCTTAGATGAGAACGAAAGTAACTGTAGTAATTATCTTTAAGATATTGGTCAAGGGCCTCTTCCTTACTCTGATCCATGGAACGTTGCCACCGATCTAATAATTTGTTAGATCTACTGGATACTTTTATTTGTATATCCTGTCCTCTGCGTTGAATTTGCACCCGGGCTTCTTTTGGATTGATCTTACGTGCGGCTTTATGCAATTCAATGTACACATATTGCTGGGCTATACTAACAATGAATTTTTTATGATGTTGTCTATTTAGTTGTAACAAGGGCAATGCGAACGCGATGTCTTGTGTTTGCTCTTGATGATCAGACCAAGCGTAATTGAAATGGATTTGTTTACTTTGTTTAGATTTATTAAAGCTTAACTGCTGCGCAAGAATAGGTAAATGTATGCTAATAAAAGCAAGCGTAAGCCATTTGATTATATTCCGAGGTATCTTAGTCATAAATATGATTGTGACTTACAAAATAAAAACGCACTTAGGTTACCACCAACTTGATATATACAAAAGTGACCAACATGTGTTGGCCAATGGGGAACTAATTGAATTTTGGGACGCTAGTTTATTTGTTTTAACCTAAGTTGACCTTGCGAGTAAATAACGTCCACTAAGGGGATAAAGCCTGCTGGTGTGGCTAAGTTGACATAACCTTGAGGTTGTTCAATTAAAATATCACCAAAGGTAGTCTGTCTATTGGGTGTGGGTTCGCATTTAATCTTTGAATTATCGCCGTTGACCCAGCGAGTCAAACCTCCACTGGCAGCAAATGCTATATCAATTTCATCGCTATCGACTTGTGTTGAAAATTCATAACTGTGAATATGTTTCGTAACCAGCTTTAGCAAAGACCTTTCGTTTTCTGCTTTTTGAATTATGACTTGTAACGACTGAGTTGCATTAAATACATCTATCATCTAGTGACCTTATTGATTGGTTATTCACTGTCAGTAGTGGCTATGATATCAAATTGGCCATCGATACCAGCCGTTACAACAACTTCTATGGGTGAACAACAAATTTGACAATCTACAATTTGTTGTTGATTTAAGTCATTTTCTTCATCAATTTCAAAATTATTTATGACCATGCAATACGGACAACTGAATTTTGCGTTTGTGGTTAGGCTCATGTTTATTCTTAAAAAATTATATACATCTATAACACATGCTACGCCAATGAATTATTAATTGATCAGTAGTTACAATATTTAACTGAGACTGGTGATATATTTTTTGAATTCTATATTGGCGGTTTTTCTGTCTTTTGCAATTTTTATTACGTCTTCACGCTCATTTAATGTAGCCATAAGTTGTTTAGCACCCGGTGCCATATCAAGTAAATCAAGATTAAATAACTTATCAGCAACCGCTGATGCTAAATCAGCGCTATAAAAAAATACTATGTCAGCAGCTGTTAGTTGTTTGCCTGCCAGATAAGGGCTGAATTGGGCGCAGCGAGCCATGCCTTCGATACCTTTATATAACGCACGTTTAACCTCTTTTTTAGTGAGATTGTCGACAGCTTGCCCAAAAAAAACTTCAGGGTGGCATCGTCGAGCGGGTAACTCCAAATACAGCTCTGTCATTTTAATCAATTCTCTAATCTTGGCTTTTTCGAAAGTATTACCCGGATACAGAGGATTGTTTGGGTAAGTGTCATCAAGATACTCAAGGATGACATTGGTTTCAGTCAAAATACCATGCTCAGTTTCTAAAGCGGGTACTTTGCCCATTGGGCTTTTAGTTAGATAGTCAGCTGACTGGTTGGGATAAAGGATGACCGATTTATATTCAACGCCTTTAATAGCTAAGGCTAGTTTGATCATATTGAAGTAGTTACTTACGTCGAAACCATACAGAGTTAACATTTTTGAACCTTTAAAGGGTTATTTGCTGATTGTATATGTTGGTATAACTGTGGATTACACTCAACATCGTTTTATTGATGTATTGGTATCACTGATTTTTAGGAATTAAGTTATAATACCCACAATTCAAGTTAAAATTAAAAGTAAGAGAAAATGTTATGCGGGTAATCGGTGTTGATTTAAGTAGTAATGATGCAAACATATGTTTGTTATCGTTGGCTGAAGAAGTATTCCAAATTCCTGATTGCCATACGCGCAAACTATCATTGCCTAAGAACGCAATCGCTAAAGATTTACGTTATTTTCAAAAAACTTTCGCGCAATTAATACAAGACTACAAAATTGATCAAATTGTTATTCGTCAACGTCCAATGAAAGGTAAATTTGCTGGTGGTGCAGTTGGCTTCAAAATGGAAGCCGCGCTAGAGTTGTTGGCTGATGTTGAGGTGATAGTGTTGTCTCCCACAGCGATTAAAGAATCATTAAAACGCAACCCTGTACTCGTTCCTATGCCTGATACAGGCTTGAAAATGTTTCAAGAAGTCGCCTTTAACACGGCTTTTGCGTATTTGATGAAAGACAAATATGCGGGGTAAAGGCAGTCACTAGCCACAGGCTATTAGCTTAAGACAAAAAATAAAAAACGGCATTAGTTGTAATAAATAAT
>JBNMPD010000013.1:0-29231 GCA_051276225.1 Flavobacteriales bacterium | reverse complement strand
CTGAGTTAGAATTACCACCTAAACGATTCATAGCGATAGCTAAAGACTCATGAGCTTCAGGACTTAAAGAACCAATTGACATAGCTGCCGTGTCAAAGCGTGGGTATAAGTTTTCTGCAGGTTCAACGTCATCAATCGAGATGGCTTCTGAATCAGGCGATAAAGCCAATAAATCACGTAAACAAGCAGTGGGTCTTTCATTTACCAAGGCGCTAAATTTTTGGTAATCTTGGTAATCACCACTTAATACTGCCTTTTGTAGGGTTGTGACTACGTCAGGGTTGTAAGAGTGATATTCACCGCCGTGTACATATTTTAATAATCCACCGTGGTCGACGTTTTTACGTTTTAACCAAGCGACACGATTTAAATTAACTTGATCTTGTTGGAAATCTTCAAAATTAGCACCTTGAATACGGCTTGGCACGCCTTTAAAACACATGTCCATTACCGATTTGTTGATACCAATAGCTTCAAATAATTTTGAGCTACGGTAACTTGCAACGGTTGAAATCCCCATCTTTGACATGATTTTGTACAGGCCTTTGTTTATCGCTTTACGATAATTAACAGTTGCTTGCATCGGCGTCATATCAAGGTGCCCAGATTCACACATTTGTTCAATAATTTCGTACGCCAAGAACGGATATATTGCTGTAGCACCCAGACCAATCAATACTGCATAGTGATGCGAGTCTCTGACCGATGCTGTTTCTACTACAATATTTGCATCACAACGTAACCCTTTATCTACCAGACGTTTCTGCACTGCACCCACAGCCATAGCTGCTGGTATAGGTATGCGTGACGTTTTAATGGCTCGGTCTGATAAAATAACAAACGCAGCACGCTTGTGTGAGACTAAGTGTTCTACCTCATTACATATTCGATTAATTGCTGCTTTAAGCCCTTCTTCTGGAGGAAAATTAAGATCGACTACTTCAGAATAGTAATGTTCAGGATCGTAATTACGCAATTGCTTAAGATCGGTATACACCATGATCGGGGAGTCAAACAGTACGCGATCAGCATAGCCTGATGTTTCTGTGAACACCGACTTTTCGCGGCCAATACAAGTAGCCAAAGACATCACGTGATTTTCACGTAAAGAATCAATGGGCGGATTGGTTACCTGAGCAAACTGTTGCCGGAAATAATCATAAATGGTACGACTTCTTCCAGAAAGAACCGCCATAGGCGTATCATCACCCATCGAACCTGTGGCTTCTTGACCGTCTTTGGCCAAAACCTTGACTACTTGTTCAAGTTCTTCATAGCTGTAATTAAATTGTTTTAAATAAGTATTCATCATGTTGTCGTCAAACATACGCTTGCCGATTTCAGGCGCATCACATTGTTCAAGAGGTGTTAAGCGACGGATACTTTTATCTAACCATTCTTTGTAAGGATGACGACCCTTTAAATCATCATCTATTTCATTTGAGCGCCATAATTTACCTGTCTCAGTATCTATAGCTAACATTTCACCAGGCCCAACACGACCTTTTTCAATCACATCTTCTTGCTTATAATCCCAAATACCTACTTCTGAAGCTAAGGTAATTAAACCATCTTTTGTTATGACATAACGTGCCGGACGAAGTCCATTGCGGTCAAGATTACACGCTGCATGGCGACCGTTGGTTAGTACAATACCGGCTGGGCCATCCCAAGGTTCCATGTGCATGGAGTTGAACTCGTAAAAAGCCTTTAAATCTTCATCCATGGTTTTGTTATTTTGATAAGCAGGTGGCACTAACAAACGCATCGCACGAAATAAATCCATGCCGCCAGCTAAAAACAGCTCTAACATATTATCCAATGATGAAGAATCAGAACCCACTTCATTAACAAAAGGTGCAGCATCAGCTAAATCAGGTAATAAAGGTGTCTTGAATTTACCAGTTCGGGCTTGGGCCCAATCGCGGTTGCCACGAATGGTATTAATTTCACCATTATGTGCCAAATATCGAAATGGTTGAGCCAATGACCAGCGTGGCAATGTATTGGTTGAAAAACGTTGATGAAACACACAAATAGCAGATTTCATATTCTCATCAGCCAAATCTAAATAAAACTTAGGCAAGTCACCGGCCATGACAAGACCTTTATATATTGTGACTGAACTGGATAAACTTGCGATGTAAAAATCTTCATCATTTGATAAGCGTTTTTCTGCACGTCTGCGGGCCATAAATAAACGGCGTTCTAAATCTTGAGAGCGCCATCCTGAAGGCCCATTAACAAATACCTGTTCGATTTGTGGTACACACGAAAATGCAAGATCGCCTAAGACTGATTTATCTGTTGGCACAACTCTCCAGCCAACCACACCCAACGTTTCTTTTTCTAGCTCTTCGGTGATGACTTGTTTCGCTGTATCAGCTAAAGCTTGGTCTTGGTTAAGAAAAACCACACCCACACCGTACTTTTTGCCTAGCTTCCAATTTTGTTGTTCGGCAATTCCACGAAAGAACGCATCGGGCTTTTGTAGAAGCAAACCACAACCATCGCCAGTTTTACCATCTGCAGCGATACCGCCACGATGTTGCATACGGTCAAGACCTTCAATTGCAGTACTTACCAGTTTGTGACTTGGTTCGCCTTTAGTGTGGGCAATTAAGCCAAAACCACAATTATCCTTTGAATCATTAGGATGATATAAACTCATTTATGCAGACTCCTTCAACCTTCGACTGGGTAGGGTGTTGTATGTTGTTTCTAATCATACATCTAAGTTACGTGTATGAACGTGAGATGGCTTCATGGCCTAGTACTTATTTTCGTTCTTAATTACTATTGGAGACCCAGTCGAGTATCGAATATTTATACTAAGCAGGCCGTACAAAATACCGAGGATTATTTTATAAATCAATTGCCTTGTATAATGTATTTCATATTTTTCATACCACACCATCTTGTTAATATAAAAAATATAATTATTTCAATGAGATACCGCTATATTATGGCTTAGTTATAAGCTATAAAAAAAAGAAAAAAAGCACTGTGCATTGTTATAAAAACGTTAAAAATAGCTGTTTATTTAGTAAAGAGACTAGTCTAGTGCTGAATTAATATGCAATATAAATGAATGAATAGTCTTTTGGTGGCTTGCTTAAATATTTTAATACGATGCTAAATTTTGATACTCGGAACATTCTTGTTAGCATATCGTGCATTGGCAAAAACCAGAGTTTTTTGAGACCCGCCTGTTATGACGAAAAAGACATCAGTTGATCCATGGGCAATCCGTATTGCTCAGTTTATTAATCGCTTCGGTGCGGTTAAAGTCAGTATTTTGTTCGTTATTTTGACCTTAATATTTACCTTTGTTGGTACCTATTTTCTTAGGCCCATCATCAGTGACAAAGCTCACACTGAAGACTTCTTGATTGCTGTTTTACTGACATTGCTCAGTGCGCCTTGGGTGCTGTGGTTTTTTAGTGAGTTAGTGAAACAGTTAGAGCGCTCAAGAGAAAGCTTAGCAGAGGCTGTGACTCAGTTAGAAAAATTACTTAAGGAAGATGAGTTACTCAACCGTACTTTACAAAACAATATTAAACAGCTTAATCATGAAATTGAGCAGCGGAAAAATGCTCAATTAGAGCGGGAAAGTGTATTTACTGATTTAGAGAGAGAAATCGCTGATAAATCTGAAAAAGAACAACAAGCGTCACGATTATCTATTTTGTTCAGGTCCATTATAGATGCATCACCGGATTTGATTTACTACCGCAATCAAGAAGGTCAATTTGCTGGCTGTAATCGTGTTGCTGAACAAATGACCGGTAAAACAGAGCTAGAACTGATGGGTTTAACACCTCATCAAGTCTACGACGAAGAGCTGGCCAGCCAAGTGGTTGCCAGCGATCAAGATGTTCTAGAAAACGACATCAGTATTACAGAAGAACTCTGGTTGCGCTTTGCTGATGGACGCCGCCGCTATTTTGAGATGCGTAAGGTACCATTTTTTAGCGCTGACAATACTCGTCTTGGTTTACTTGCTTTTGGTCGTGATATTACTGAGCGTAAGCAAGCTGAGAATGCTGTGGCCAAAGCTAATAGAGACAAAACAGCATTTATTGCCACCATTAGTCATGAGTTGCGCACCCCACTTAATGGCATTGTTGGTTTAAGCAGAATGTTGCGCGATACTGACTTGACGAGCGAACAGTTTGCTTGGGTCAGTACAATATACGCGAGTGGCATTACCTTGGGTAATATATTTAACGACATTATTGATTTGGACCGCCTAGGTAGAGACAGGTTAGAATTGTCATTAAAAACAGTATCCATAAAAGATTTCACCCAAGAGCTGGGTAGTATCATAGAGTTGATAGCTAAAGACAAAGATCTCACTTTTACTTCGCATGTAGAACAGCCTTTGCCTGCGTTAGTTGAGGTAGACGGCACACGTTTGAGGCAAATTTTATGGAACTTATTATTCAATGCGGTCAAGTTCACACAAAAAGGTACAGTTTCTTTAGAAGTTAAAGCTAAAAAAGTTGATTCTGAGACATCTATGGTCACATTTAAGGTGTGTGATACAGGGGTCGGTATCCCACAGCAAGACATAGAGAAAATTTTTGCTATGTATTATCAAGTTGATTCACCCGAACATCAAAGTGCTACTGGCACTGGCATTGGTCTGGCTATCTGTCAACAAATGGTATCTTTGATGAATGGTAAAATAAGTGTCAGTAGTGAAATGGGGAATGGCACCTGTTTTACGGTTGACTTGCCACTTGCTATCAGCAAAAAGCCTATTCAAGTTGAAACCCTTAAAGTCACAGGTTTACAGATATTGTTGGTGGAAGACATCGAACTAAATGTAATGGTCGCCAAAGCTTTGTTGGAAAAACTTGGACAACATGTTGACGTCGCTATGACAGGTAACGAGGCGATTAATAAGGCGCGTGAAAAACAATATGATTTGATCTTACTGGATATTCAACTACCTGATATGAATGGTTTTGAGGTCGCGAATGTGCTGCATGAAGAATCTTTGGTGGAGCAAACCAGTATCGTAGCGTTGACCGCAAATGTGATTAAGACACGTCAAGAATACCTCGATAATGGCATGGACGATATCATCTCGAAGCCAGTTAAAAAGAGTCGGATTATTGAAGTATTCAATAGTTTGTTTTGCGAACAACCTAGTGTTCCACACCAACCCGCCCCCACGCCTAAAAAAGACCAACTGAACATTTTTCTCGATTTGGAATTGTTACAAATGTTGGTGGACACAATAGGACACGAAATGGTGCGTACCAGTGTTAAGGTGTTTCAAGAAAAGATGCCTGAATATTTGGAGATTTTGCAGCTTAGTTTAAGCGCTGATGAGAAAGATGAAGTTTGCTCACAAGCACATAAAATTAAAGGAGCTGCAGGTTCAGTAGGCCTTTCTAGGGTGCAAAAAATTGCGAATGAAATCCAGCAGGGAGACCATCCAGCATGGTGGCAAAATGTGCATGATTGGGTCGAACAATTAAATGATGTCGCTACTCAAGATATGCAGAAATTAATTAATTGGTTGAGTCAGCAAGATATAGATGACTAAAAAGTTCATTCTATTGCTGCCTTTGACCTAACCTACTGTTAATTTATCAACATTAATAATGATATTTTTGTTGGTAAATGTGTCTTTTTTAAATTGTATAAAATCTTAACCATTTTAATAAATGGTAAAATAAATAATAAAATAAATAGGTTCCTTTAGTTATGTCTACATTTGATCCAGTTGATCATTCTCACCGTCGCCGTAATCCCTTAACTGGTGATTGGGTGTTAGTTTCACCCCATAGAGCGAAACGACCTTGGCAAGGCCAAGTAGAAAAATCACAGTTAACCCAAACTGCAGCGCACGACTCAGAGTGTTATTTGTGTTCGGGTAACACGCGTATCAATGGTGAAATAAACCCTGAGTATTATGGCACATTTGTGTTCACCAATGACTTTGCTGCATTGATGAAAGACACACCTGCATCACAGCAGTCAAACGATGACCTTTTTACTTTGCAAGCGGCAAGAGGTACAAGTCGCGTTATTTGTTTTTCTCATGAGCACAATAAAACGTTACCTGAATTATCGTTACCTGCTTTGGAGGGAGTGATTGATACATGGCAAGAACAAGTAGCTGATTTATCAAAAGAGTATGTCTGGGTTCAAGTATTTGAAAATAAAGGGGCCGCTATGGGTTGTTCTAATCCCCATCCCCATGGACAAGTTTGGGCGAATGATTTTATTCCTAATGAAGTGGCAAAAGCTGAAGCCAGTCAAAAAGATTATTTTGATAAACATGGTAGTTCGATGTTGTTAGATTATGCACAAAAAGAATCGGCAGATGGAACGCGGACGGTGGTTGAAACAGCACATTGGATTGCCGTCGTACCGTATTGGGCTGCTTGGCCATTTGAAACTGTGCTGATACCTAAGTTTGCTTGTGCCAGACTAACTGATGTCAACACCGTGCAAAAAGCTGATCTAGCCATAGCTATTAAAAAGCTTACAAGTCGATATGATAATTTGTTCCAATGTTCTTTTCCTTACTCAATGGGCTGGCATGGTGCACCTAATAATTTAGAGTCGACTGAACATTGGCAAGTTCATGCGCATTTTTATCCACCTTTGTTACGTTCAGCCACGGTGCGTAAATTTATGGTGGGTTATGAGATGATGGCTGAACCACAAAGAGATTTAACCCCAGAGCAGGCCGCGCAGCGTTTACAAGCGCTGAGCGATGTTCACTATAACGAATTGGTTGGAGTCTAGGTTTATGTCTATTTCTATGACTAGTAATAAGTCAAAGCCTGAGTCTAATATCTCTAAAAATATGTTAACTGAACTCGACACTGTTTTTCTCCAGACATTTGGCACTAAACCCTCTCGCCGTTTTCAAGCACCGGGCAGGGTTAATTTAATAGGTGAACACACAGACTATAACGATGGTTTTGTTCTTCCGTGCGCCATTGATTATCAAACATTAGTCGCTGTAACGCCTAGAGATGACATGACCGTCTCAGTGGTGGCCGTTGATTATAATAATCAGCAAGATGAGTTTTCACTCGATTGCGAAATCGAAGCCCACCCTACACAATTGTGGAGTAATTATGTACGAGGTGTGATTAAACACCTTCAACTGAGAGGCCACGTATTTACAGGTGCTAACTTAGCGATATCTGGCAATGTACCGCAAGGAGCTGGACTAAGCTCCTCTGCTTCTTTAGAAGTGGTAATAGGTGAAACGTTTCGTAGTTTATACCAGTTGCCACTAACAAAAGCAGAAGTGGCGCTTAACGGCCAAGAAGCTGAAAATCAATTTGTAGGCTGCCAGTGCGGCATCATGGATCAAATGGTCAGTGCTTGTGGCTCTAAATTCAACGCCTTGTTATTAGATTGCCGTTCGTTAGATGCAGCACTGATTTCTATGCCAGAAAACCTGGCTGTGATGATCATCAACTCCAATGTGAAGCGTGGTTTAGTTGATAGCGAATATAATACTCGTCGTCTGCAATGTGAAGAAGCGGCAGGTACTTTAGGCTTAAAAGCGTTACGTGATATCAGTTTGGTGGAATTACAGAACAATAAAAATAAACTGCCCGAAGTTGTATATAGACGTGCCCATCATGTTGTTTCTGATAGTGAACGCACTGTTTTAGCTGCGCAAGCTCTGAAAGAAAATGATGTAGTCACGTTGTCCAAATTGATGGCTGAGTCGCATATCTCGATGCGTGACGATTTTGAAATCACCGTACCGCCAATTGATTTTGCCGTCAAAATACTCAGTGAATATCTAGATGAAAAGGGTGGCGTACGTATGACAGGTGGAGGCTTTGGTGGCTGTATTGTTGCTTTAATGCCTCACGATATGGTGAAAGGTGCAAAGCTATTGATGGCTGAGTCCTATGAAGTTGAAACGGGTTACAAAGAGACTATTTATATTTGCAGTGCCAGTGATGGGGCAGGAGAGATATAACTTTTGAAATACAATAAGCGTAACCACTACAATCAGTTGCGCTTCTTGTACTTTAATACATTCCTAATCAAACATAACGTAAGACATTTTAATGAGTATTTTGTTATCGAAAAATTGATGCAGAGTTGATGTGAAGCTTGTAAGTAGTGACTCATCAGTCGGCATAACTGTGCATATACATGCTTAGCTGTGTTTCTTAGTCAGAATAACCAATAATATGCCACCCAGAATAACCGAAGCGGATATTACGAGATGTGAGTCAACGGGCTCATTAACTAGCAATATCCCGCCTAAAGCCGCCCAAATTGGTACTGATAGCTGGCATACTGCGGCAATACTGGGTTTCAACTTAGGCAATACCTGATACCAAGCGGTGTAACCTACACCTGAAGCTAATGCGCCCGAGCCTAACGTGTAAAGTAATCCGTTTAAGCTGATGTCTATGCCAGCACTAAAGTACATGATTATCAGGCCCAATATGGCAACGGGCGCTAACCGAATAAAGTTACTGGCCGTATCGTAAAGTGGGTAGCTTGATTTAGCGCCAATTAAACTATAAATACCCCAAGCTATGCCCGCTAAAACCATGAGTAAACAACCGATTAAGCTAGGTTTTTCTAGCTCTGGAAATACAAAATAAATGAATCCTAGTAGAGACAGCAAGACACCAGTATATTCTTGATAGCCCATCTTATTGCCAACTAACCATCCCTTAAAAAGCATAGTAAACTGAACTGCTGCGAATAATATCAACGCGCCTGTTGCAGTGTTAAGTGTGATATATGCGTAAGAAAATCCCGCAGCATAAATAAACAAAGACAGGGCCCCAGTGTGACTTCCATATTGGTTAATATTGCCGATCACAGATTTGTCTTTGATGACAATAATGAGAGCCAAAATAAGTGCCGCGCCTAGCAATCGAACCGACGTAAAGTCAGCGGGGTCAACCTGCTCTGTATTTAATGCAAGTCGACACAAAATAGAATTAGCGGCAAAGGCAAACAAGGCAAAAAATGTAAGGGCAATGATGCGTGGAAAACTCAAATCTATATCAATAACCAAGTAGCAGATCCTAAGAATGCAAATATACCCACTACATCAGTAATAGTAGTTAAAATCACACTACCCGCTAAAGCAGGATCTATTTTTAATTTTTTCATTATAATGGGTAAACTGGCTCCAGCCAGTCCAGCGGCAACCATATTAATCAACATAGCAAAGGCAATAACTGCGCCTAACATTAGGTCTTGTTTCCAAATGGCAATGACTGATGCAATCAATACCGACCATATCACGCCATTTAAAAACCCAATCCCTAATTCTTTACTGATGAGCCACCTAGCATTGGCTGAATTAACATGACCTAAAGCCATACCTCGAATAACTAAGGTAAGGGTTTGATTACCAGCTACTCCTCCCATGCTTGGGACTATGGTGTTGAGTATTGCCAACACGGCTAGTTGGCTTAACGTTGCTTCAAATAAGTCACTTACAGCCGCTGCCATTAAGGCGGTAAGTAAGTTAACACCTAACCAAACTGAACGACGCTGGGTACTTTTGACAACTGGGGCAAAGGTATCTTCTTCATCGTCCAAGCCGGCCATGCTCATCATTGAGTGTTCTGCGTCTTCACGAATAATGTCTACCACGTCATCAATGGTAATACGGCCCAACAATTGATTGTTTTGGTCTACCACAGGGGCGGATAACCAGTTATAACGCTCAAACAAACTGGCTACTTCGTTATCCATCATATCGGCAGGAATGGCTTCAGAATTTTTAATTAATGATTCTATAGGTGTATCAGCAGCGGCCGTTATTAGACGTGTGAGCGCCACACCTCCCATTAACTTATCATTACGATCTACGACATAAAAAGTATCAGTGTGCTCAGGTATATCGCCTTTGAGGCGTAAATATCGCAAGATTACATCTACATTGATACCAGGACGAAGCGTAATTGCATCGGTATTCATGATAAAACCGGCGGTTTCTTCACCGTAAGATAAACCAAGTTCTGCACGTGAGCGGTCTTGCTCATCCATAGCAGCCAATAAATCTTGCGCTACTTCTTGAGGTAAGCCTCGCAATGTATCAACTAGATTATCAGTGTCCATCTCTTCTAAAGCATCAGCGACCTTTTCTGGGAGCATTTTTCTGATAATACCGTTACGAACATCATCAGATAGTTCCTCGAGCACATCACTGTAAAGATCAGGTTGGATAAGTTGCCAAATATCCAAACGATTGCGGCTACGGCTTGATTCCAAAAGCAAAGCAACGTCACAGGGCTTTAACTGTTGCAACATCTCTTCGGCTAGATCATTTTGGCCATTACCTAAGGCTTCATTGATGGTATGAAGTTGGCTGTGACTGCTTTTGGCTTCGAAGGTTTTTGGCATTGGGTGTTTACAACTTTCTAATTGGAATAAAAAAACAATGTAATACTTTAATATTGTAACGCTATTCTAATCTAAGGGCTGCTGGAGGTCAGCACCTATTTAATATCAAGAGTGAAAATTTGAGGCTTGAGTGTATTTTTTGGAAAACCATCAGGGTAAGAACAAAGATTAATCAGTATATATATCAACCGATTTTTCCATCCTGATGGCAGAGATGTTAAACGTCGGCTTGTGGGTAATGTTAGTTTTTGAATCTGTTGTGACCTAAACCTAAAACTAAAACTAAACCTAAACCTGACTGGCTGGCCACTCAAATGTTGTCCAACACAGCTTCTTGTATATGACTCGCAAGCAAACATTGATAATAGGTTCATTGCATACATTGGCATTCGGGCTGTCGTAATTTGACGGATGAAGTCTGCATTAGCCAGTATTTTATTTAACTTTTTTTGACCCTGATAGTTCCCAGTTCGTGTTGGTCTAAGTATGGATTAATCTTAGTCAAAAAGGTTAATGCTCAAATGATTTACAGCTTATTTTAAAACCGAAACTGATTTGATTTGCCCTCCATTCATCTCCCTATTTAAGTCAATATTTCTGGAAAAAAACCAATGAAGAGTGGTGATCTTACCGATTAATTAAATTTGTAAACACATTGAAAAATCTTTACTAAAAACTCAGCTGTTCAATAAACGCACGATAAATTATAAAGTTAATACTAATTGTTCATTTTATAACCAATTGAATCAATTAACATAATATCAACACCGAAGGTTATTGTATGTTGATTTTCACATCCTCATACTAAACAAGATATTTATTTGTGAACGCTCATTGGGTGATTCACTTTAACTTGTATAGATAATAATGATCACGTGAATAACTTACTAAACAGACATCTTGTTATATCACTTGAATAGATAACAATAGGAAACACAGATGAAAACTATGTTGAAACGTTCTGCGTTATGCTTGGCACTGACGGCTGCACTTGGTGTCAGCAGTATTGCCTCAGCTAACGAAACATCCTCGGCAATGCGCGGCAAAATTATGACTCCCAATGGAGAAGCTGCAGCAAATACCAAAATCCTCATTATTCACCAACCATCGGGTACAACTAGAGAATTCTTTACCAACGATGCGGGTACGTTTTTGGCAAAAGGCTTGCGTGTTGGCGGTCCTTATTTAGTGACCGTAGATTCAGATGTTTATCGTGATACACAATCAGATAATATTTTTTTACAGCTCGGTGATACCTACCGCTTTAGTGCCCAGTTAGAAGATAGTGACCTTGAGCGTATTCTAGTCACGTCCGGCCAAATATTCGAAACCAATGGCGCTTCTAGCACATTTGGCGCAGATATGATTAACAGGCTTCCTAGTTTTGAGAATGATATTAAAGATATCGCCCGCCTTAATCCTTTGGTTAATATCAACGGTAGCGGTGACATGACTATTGCTGGCGGTAACCCCCGCACTAACAACATTACTGTTGACGGTATTGGTCAAAACGACGATTTTGGCTTGAATTTCGGTGGTTATCCAACTGAACGCTCGCCTATTAGTTTAAGTTCTATTGCGCAAATTTCGGTAGCAGCCGCACCATTTTCGGTACGAAAAACCGGGTTCTCAGGTGGAGCCATTAATGCGGTGACAAAGTCAGGAACCAATGAGTTCAAAGGCAGCGCTTTTTACGAATTTACTAATCCTGACTTATCAGGAAAAGTTGAAAGACCTTCGCAGATTTTTGATGGTGGCAGCCCTGTGCTTGATACAGATGGGTTTAAAACATATGAATTAAGCTCTGTCGATTCTTCAAATAGCCAAAGTACCTTAGGTTTTTCTATTGGCGGACCGATAATTGAGGATAAATTATTCTTCTTTGTTGATTATGACCAATGGAAAAGTAGCCTTGATTTAGATTACGGATTTGAAGGCAGCGGTGCGTCTAATGAATTTAATACCTCAGAAGACAATTACAACGAGTTCTTAAGCATACTTGATACTGTTTACGGTTTGACCGATTCTCTTGGTGGTGATCCAGAAGATACTAATGAACGAGGTTTGGTAAAAATAAGCTGGAACATTAGTGATTTGCATCGTATGGATTTTACCTATCAATGGCAAGACGATAAAGATCAACGCAACTTTGGGCTGGGTGGTAACACCGTTAGTCTAGCCTCTAGTCGCTATGTGTATGATACTCAAATGAATAACGTTGCCGCGAAATTCTACTCTAGTTGGTCAGATGAATTCAGTACTGAATTTGGTATTTCTCTTAAAGATGTCAAAGCTAATTCCATCAATAATAGTGATTTCGGCAGTGTAAAAGTAGATGAGTTTTTTCGTGGTCCAGCTTATGAATTTGGTACCGACATATTCCGTCATGCCAACGCGTCAGAAAATGAAAATCTTACTGTTCATCTAGACGCAAATTACCTGTATGGAGAACATGACATAAGTTTTGGTTTCGAAATCCAGCGTTTACGTTTATATAATTTGTTTGCAGAAAATTCTCTGGGTTCTTGGGAGTTTGATAGCCTTGCCGGATTTGAAAATCGTGAAGTAGGTAATTTCCAAGGTAATTACGATTTTAGTTATGCCAATGCATATACTAATAATGCTCTGGATACGGCTTATGACACGGTTCGTCTCACTTCGGCTTTTTATATTGAAGATAACTTTGAATTGTTTGATAACGTTGAAGTGACCGCAGGTCTTCGTTATGAAAGTTTAAGTTCAACGGATAGACCTACCCTTAATGCTAATTTCCTAGAAACCTATGGTTTTAGAAATCAAGAAAACCTTGATGGTTTAACAATTATCTTGCCTAGGCTTAGCTTCAAGTGGTTTGTAAACGATGACGTCGAAGTACGTGGTGGTTTGGGTCGCTTCTCAAATAAAGTGCCTAATGTTTGGTATAACGGACCGTTTACTAAAGACGGCATAACATTAGTAGCCGCAAGCGAAAGTGTTATCAATAATTACTTTGCCAATACCACGGCACCAGCGGATTTCACTAGCGTACCACAAGCAATACAAGACTCTCTGGAAGCCGGTTCAGGTAGTACCAATTATACTGATCCAAACTTTAAATTACCTTCTGATTGGCGCGCCCAGATAGCGGTTGATTATCGTTTTGACATTCCGATGTTAGGCGAAAACTTCTCGTGGACATCTGAGCTGTTATACATCAAAAAGCAAAATGAAGCAGTTTGGTACAACACTGCGCTAAACCCCCTTGACGACAATGGTAGCTTAAATTATGCCGCTGATGGTATCCGCCTGATCCAACAAAGTATTTATGAAGGTGATGCGGCCGAAAATTTCGACATTATGATGACTAATTCAGATGACGATGGCCGCAGCATAATCTTTACCACTTCGTTGGCAAAAGATTGGGATAACGGCATGAGTGTCAGTATGAATTATGCCCATCAAGATGTGACAGAAAACCAAGTTGGCTCCTCTTCTCGAAACCAAAGTAACTATAAATATCTTTCCGGTGTTAACCGAAATCAAGCATTTGCTGATACGGGTCATTATCAAATTGAACATAGCTTCAAGATAAATCTTGGATACAACACTGAAGTGTTTGAAGGTTACTCCACTCGGATTAATTTATTCTTAGAGCGTCGTTCAGGTCGTCCATTTAGTTGGGGCATGGGCATGTTTAGAGATGATGATTTTGGAGACACAGAAGAATTCTACAGCAATGGCGCTTACCTACCTTATATTCCAAATGGTGCAGATGATCCTAATGTCGATTGGGACAATTCAGTTAGTTGGGATGAATTATCCACAGTCTTAGACCGTGCTGGTGTTGATGCTTGCGGTTGTATCTTAGATCGTAATACAGGTCGTCAACCTTGGGTAACTACTGCAGATTTAAGTATTCAGCAGGAAATTCCTGGTTTTGTTGAAGGCCAAAAAGGTACAGTTTATTTTACTATTGCCAATCTAGGCAACCTTCTTAACAAGGACTGGGGTGTTGAACGTCGTCTTAGTTTTGCTTCGGTTAATTTGTACGATTTAGGAGGGCTTTCTGATGATGGTCGATATCAAATCGACCCTGTTTTTAGAGGCTATGATACGCGCAACTATTCCCAAGTAGATTTTAGCTCGGCTTGGCGCATCAAGATGGGCGTGCGCTATTCATTCTAAGTCATTCTTTTTGATTGCTACAGGCCTATTTATAGGACTGAAGCAATGTGATTGATAACAAAATTAAAATACGAATAACGGATATATAAAATGAAAAAAATATTGAAAAATGTCATGTTGATTTCGGCACTGTCTTGCCTTTTGTCCGCAACGGCAATGGCAAATGTTGTTATAACTGAATACGTCGAAGGTAGCAGTAGTAACAAGGCGATTGAAATTTCTAACCTAGGCTCAACGACGGTCGACTTGGCTGCTGACGGCTACAAACTTGCTTTGTTTAGCAATGGTAGTGTTGATGAAGGCAATACCGAGCTTTTAACTGGCACATTAGCGCCAAATGCTTCTTTGGTTATATATAATTCAGGTGCTGATCCTGAATTTATTTTTGACGCTCCTGATGGGATTGCTTCAACGGTCACTTATTTCAATGGTGATGATGCACTGGTACTCACTAAAGCAGACGTTATTGTGGATAGTTTTGGCCGAGTTGGCGAAGATCCAGGCAGTGAATGGACCGATGCAAATGATGCTAATTTCAGCACCTCAAATAAAACCCTACGCCGTCTTAGTTCGGTCACTACGGGTGATAGTGTCGTCGATGATGCTTTTCCTGGTAATAGTAACCAATGGTTAACGTTTGACGTCAATACTGCAGATGGTTTGGGTTGTGCCGGTGAAACGGTATGTTCAGATGATGCTACTGGCGGCGACGGCAGCGGTGACCCTGTTGCGACAACTGTATTAATTACCGAATATATTGAAGGTAGCAGCAGTAATAAAGCAATTGAGATCACCAACGTAGGTTCAACAGCAGTTGACTTGGGTGCTGATGGCTACAAACTTGCTTTGTTTAGCAATGGTAGTGTTGATGAAGGCAATACCGAATTGTTGACGGGCACGTTAGCGCCTAACGCCTCTTTGGTCATATATAACTCAGGTGCTGATCCTGAATTTATTTTTGACGCTCCTAACGGGATTGCTTCAACGGTCACTTATTTCAATGGCGATGATGCACTAGTACTTACTAAAGCAGACGTCATTGTGGATAGTTTTGGTCGTGTTGGCGAAGACCCAGGCAGTGAATGGACCGATGCAAATGATGCTAATTTCAGCACAGCAAATAAAACACTTCGACGTTTAAGTGCGGTCACTACTGGTGATGTTATTGTTGATGATGCTTTTCCAGGCAGCAGCAATCAGTGGTTAACGTTTGATCAAAACAAAGCTGATGGCTTAGGTTGTTCAGGCGAAGGTGCTTGTTCAAGTGATAATACAGGTGGCGGTAATGCTAGCGTGATTATTACTGAATATATTGAAGGTAGCAGCAGTAATAAAGCAATTGAGATCACCAACATAGGTTCAACATCAGTTGACTTGGGTGCTGACGGCTACAAACTTGCTTTGTTTAGCAATGGCAGTGTTGATGAAGGCAATACCGAGTTGTTGACTGGCACATTAGCGCCAAATGCTTCTTTGGTTATATATAATTCAGGTGCTGATCCTGAGTTTATTTTTGACGCCCCTAACGGGATTGCTTCAACGGTCACTTATTTCAATGGTGATGATGCACTGGTACTCACTAAAGCAGACGTTATTGTGGATAGTTTTGGCCGAGTTGGCGAAGATCCAGGCAGTGAGTGGACCGATGCAAATGATGCTAATTTCAGCACCTCAAATAAAACACTTCGACGTCTAAGTTCGGTCACTACGGGTGATGTTATTATTAACGATGCTTTTCCAGGCAGCAGTAATCAGTGGTTAACGTTTGATCAAAACACGGCTGATGGCTTAGGTTGCTCAGGTGAAGGAGCTTGTTCAGATAATAATACTGGCGGCGACAACGACCCTGTCGATGAAATCGTATTAATTACCGAATATATTGAAGGTAGTGGTAGCAATAAAGCCATTGAGATTACAAACTTAGGTTCAACAGACGTTGACTTGGGTGCTGGCGAGTACAAACTTGCACTTTATAGCAATGGTAATGTTGATGAAGGCAATACCGAATTATTGACGGGTATTTTAGCGCCTAACGCTTCTTTGGTAATATACAACGCCGGTGCTGATCCTGAATTTATTATTGACCCTCCTAATGGTATTGCCTCAACCGTCACTTTCTTCAACGGTGATGATGCATTGGTACTCACTAGAGCAGGCGTTATCGTGGATAGTTTTGGCCGCGTTGGAGAAGATCCAGGAAGTGAGTGGACTGATGCCAATAGCGTAGATTTCAGTTCGTCAAATAAAACGCTTCGTCGTCTTAATTCAGTCACTACCGGTGATGTTGTTATTAACGATGCTTTTCCAGGCACAAGTAACCAGTGGCTAACGTTTGATCAAGACACCTCTGATGGTTTAGGTTGCGCTGGCGAAGCGTTATGTTCAAATGATAATACTGGCGGCGGCGACACTGTTGACGCAATCGTATTAATTACCGAATATATTGAAGGTGGCAGTAGCAATAAAGCAATTGAGATCACCAACTTAGGCTCAGCAGATGTTGACTTGGATGCTGGCGAGTACAAACTTGCACTTTATAGTAATGGTAGTGTTGACGAAGGCAATACTGAGTTTTTAACAGGCATCTTAGCGCCTAATACCTCTTTAGTGGTTTACAACGCCAGTGCCGATCCTGAATTTGTTTTTGATGCCCCTGATGGGATTTCTTCACAGGTTACTTTTTTCAACGGTGATGATGCACTGGTCCTCACTAGAGCAGGCGTTATCGTGGATAGTTTTGGCCGCGTTGGCGAAGACCCAGGCAGTGAGTGGACTGATGAAAATGACGCTAATTTCAGTACAGCGAATAAAACCCTTCGTCGTCTAAGTTCAGTTACAACTGGCGATACTATCATTGACGATGCTTTTCCTGGCACTAGCAACCAGTGGCTAACATTTGATCAAGACACCTCTGATGGCTTAGGTTGCCCAGGTGAAGGCATCTGTTCAAATGATGATACTGGCGGTGGCGGCGGTGATCCTGTTGACGCAAACGTATTAATTACTGAATATGTTGAAGGTAGTAGTAACAATAAAGCGTTTGAAATATCTAACCTTGGTACCGAAAGTGTCGATTTGTTTACTGCGGGTTATCGGTTAGAGGCCTTTAATAATGGTAATGTTGACCCAAGTAATAGTGAAAATTTGATTGGTATTCTGGTGCCTAATTCTAGTATCGTTATCTATAACAGCGGTGCAGATGACGAATTTAAAAAGTCAGTACCTCAAGGTATTGCCTCAAATGTCACTTTCATTAACGGTGATGATGCTGTGGTCTTAACGGTCAATGGCACCATAGTTGATAGTTTAGGCCGCGTCGGTGAAGATCCGGGCAGTGAGTGGACTGATCCTAATGATCCGAATTTCAGCACAGCCAATAAAACGCTTCGTCGCCTAAGTTCGGTGACTACAGGTGATCTTATCGTTGACGATGTATTTCCCAATACACCTAATGAATGGCTAGTGTTTGATCAAAACACAGCTGACGGCTTAGGTTGCCCGGGTGAAAGTGCTTGTACTGGCAATGAACCCCTTCCTCTTGAAGGCGAAGGTGTCGTGCCACAAACAGGTCTTTGTTTAAATTGCCCTGACATTACCAAAGTGGCTGATGCATCAACCTTCATCGCTTCTGATTATTATGCAGAGGCACTTGCCGCTGATTCAGCTGAACTCAGAAGCAAAGTGAATACTATTATCACTACTAACCATATCAAACTAAGTTATGGGGAAGTATGGAGTGTATTAACTTTTTCAGATGAAGACCCAGCTAATACCGACAATATCATCACTATTTATAAGGGTGAATCCCTGCCTAAGTTTTCAAATGGTAGTGGTAACCAATCTTCAGATCCTGATGCGTGGAACCGTGAACATGTTTGGTCAAAAAGTCATGGTTTCCCTGATCAAGGCCAATTTGGTTACACCGATGCCCATCATTTACGCCCTTCAGACGCGTCAATGAATTCTACCCGCAGTAACTATGATTTTGAGGCAGGAGGTATCCCAGTTGATGAAGCTCCACTTAACTCTATAGATTCAGCCAATCGTACGTTTGAACCCCGTGATGAGGTAAAAGGTGACGTCGCGCGTATGATGTTTTATATGGACGTTCGTTATGCAGGTGCTTCAGGTGATAATACCCCTAACTTGATGTTAGTTGACAATATCGGTACAGCGACGGGCACACCTTTATTCGGTAAATTATGTACTTTATATGACTGGCATTTAATCGACGCCGTTTCTGCATCTGAAACACAACGTAATGATGTGGTATTTGAGTATCAAGGAAATCGAAATCCGTTTATCGATTACCCAGAGTGGGTTGACGCTATTTTTGGTTCCGTATGTATGCCAAATTCACAACCCGAAATTAATATCACAGGTGATGTTGTTGTAAGTGAAGGAGCTATGGTGACCATCGATGCATCTGGCTCTAGCGATATCGACAACGACCAATTAACTTTCCAATGGATGCAGTTGACCACTGAATTGATCTCTTTTGACACGTCAGCAGCTACCTTGAGTTTTCAAGCTCCTCAGGTAGAGCAAGACGAACCCATTAAGTTTCAATTGACCGTATCTGACGGTTTATCATCTGTGACAACCACTTATAATGTGGTAGTAGAAAATAAGGAAAGTGGTGGCTCAGTAGCTTGGCTAAGTTTATTGCTTTTATCGATGTTATACATTCGCAATAGAAAGACTACATTCAACTCATAGTTTTCTCATGAGTTGATTACCATGAAAACCAAAGCCAGTTAGAGTGTCATTCTAACTGGCTTTTTTATTCATCGAATCTTGCTTCAAACAGACTATATCGATATTTTAAATTTCGGTAGTTTCAAAATTAGAATAACCTACAGTACTTTTGTTATTGAATACTGAAAGGGAATTCATCCGCTCACTTGAACAGAGTAAATTAATCACCTAGTACCAAAATGTGGGTCTAAGCTAGAAAAGCATATATGTTGGCTTTAAGTTTTTACCTTTTGAATAAAAGGTTAGCTGTGTTTTGAATTAGGTATAAAATGTAAATATATTACTAGTGGTTTTATAGTAATAGATCTAGATGAATTTTGAAGTATTCGTTTGCATAAAGTTTACCTATCACTTTGCATAAGTTTATTGACTTTTGAGGTGTAGGCTTGATTTTGTTTAGACGAAATAAATTATCTAAATGACTATCACTGTGTGGATCGAATACACCAAAATCAAAAGGGTATGAGTCTTGCCTTGTTTCTTGAGTAACAAGTCAAGTGTTGTAATTCAGTCCGATTGGTTTTCATATACACACGTTGACGAGGTGGAATTTTTCACATCGAAACAGGTTTGTTAAATCAAGAACGTAGCTAGAGAGAACATGAAATTAAAATACCCAGCGCTTGTCACTGCGCTATGCATATTGTCGGTACAAGCCACTGATTTGGTTGTGACTGGCGTTAATGGCGGTGTTGCGGTCCTAGCGCCTGTCTTGATTGGCAGCTGTACTGAAAATTCAACACTTATCAGCGCCATTCAAGGCCCTGGCAGTGCATCAACACGAGTAGGTGAAGAACATGTAATAGAAGGGATTGTTACAGCTGTTACACCTAATTTGTCAGGCTTTTTCGTACAAGAAGAAACAACCGATATAGATGGTGATGCTTTAACATCTGAAGGTATCTTTGTTTTTCATAACAACACCTTGCCAGTTGAAGGCGAAGTAGTGCGTGTATTGGGCGATGTATCAGAGTTTTATGATAAAACACAACTTGAAGCTTCAGAGATCCTGCAAGGTTGTGGTTCGGCAACCCCCAGTGTTGCTGATTTAGTCATGCCTTTTGCCTCTTTAGATGATATCGAAGCACTTGAAGGTATGTTAATCAATAGCGCTCAAGAGTTGTTGGTCACTGACCACTTCGGCCTTGCCCGATATGGTCAGGTAACGTTGTCTTCTAAAAGATTATACATACCAACCAATATACATGCCCCAGGCTCCGATGAAGCCATTGCATTAGAAATATCTAATACCTTAGACCGAATTATTTTAGATGATGCTGATAGCAGTCAGAACCCAGACTTTATTCCTTATCCTTCTGGTGGTTTGTCTGCAGTTAACTCTTTACGTTTAGGTGATACGGTTTCAACGCTAACCGGTGTGGTAGATTATAGCTTTGGTGAATACCTAGTTATTCCGGTCGATGACCTAACGTTCGCTGCAACAAATGCCAGAACTAGTGCACCAGACCTAGATTTAGGTAATTTGAGAGTGGCCAGCTTAAATGTACTCAATTATTTTGAAACCATTGATAATGGTTCGAATATCTGTGGTCCAGCTACTGATTCAGGCTGTCGTGGTGCAGATGATGCCGAAGAGTTTGCACGCCAAAAAGCCAAAATTATATCGGCAATTGTTGCTATGGATGCAGATATAATGGGTTTAATGGAAATCGAAAATAATGGTTTTGATAACACCTCTGCTATTGCTGATTTAGTGGCTGGTATCAACTCAGAAATGGGTGATGGTACCTATGCGATCCTTAATCCAGGCGCACCAATAGGCACTGATGCAATTACAGTGGCGTTTATATATAAGCCAGCAGTAGTGACACTTAAGGGTGACGCAGCCATTCTAACAAGCGTAAACTCAGTGTCTGACGACAGTGGTGTTGTGCTATTTGACGATACTAAAAACCGTCCTTCTCTGATCCAACAGTTCGCTTTAGTAAAAAACGATGACACTATCGTAATCAGTGTTAACCATTTTAAGTCTAAAGGCTCGAGTTGTGGTGCTGGTGATGATGATGAAACAACGGGTCAAGGTAGCTGCAATCTAACTCGTACTCGAGCTGCACAAGCTTTGACAGCATTCATTGCTAGCGAATTTCCTGATGCGGCTGTATTAATTATTGGTGACTTAAATTCTTATGCAAAAGAAGATCCAATCACATGGCTAGAAGAAGCGGGTTATACCAACGTAGTTAACACTTTTGGTGGCGCAGAGTCTTATACTTATTCGTTTAATGGTTTGTTGGGTAACTTAGACCATGCTCTAGCAAATGAAAGCGCTTTGGCTAAGACGATTGATGTAACCGAGTGGCATATCAATGCTGACGAACCCGTTGCACTAGCTTACAACACCAAATTTAAAACGGATGCTCAAATCATTAACTTCTATGCCGCTGACGCATACCGCAGTTCCGACCACGATCCGGTATTGGTGAGCTTACAGCTTGATGCATCAGTCGTAGAAGAGTCAGTTGTGGTTGAGCCGGTTGTGGTAGAACCGGCTGTGGTAGAACCGGTTGTCACTCGTTCTTCAGGCGGTAGCTTGAGTATTATCTTATTTGGACTATTGATTATGATTAGAATACGTCGCAGGAAGTAGTCTTTATGTAGCAAGAAAAAGGTACAGTACAAAAAAATACAGTAAGAAAAGATATTAAGAATAAGGCGAATGATAGTAATGTCATTTGCCTTTTATATCGCTAAATTAGCTTTTCAGTATTATTGTTGAGGGGCTTTGATTTGGTGTTTTTTGAAAGGTGAATTTATTATTTGTTTGATAGAAAATATTTTAAAGAAGCATGATTAGAAAATTTTAATATCAATATGTTGTTCCAACTCTAGCCCAATACATATAAGCGAACGGCGATAACCTTATTATTCCTGCTCATTAAATTTAGTGACTATTAATATTTCAACGGCATCTAACGCCGCTTGTGCATCTTTTCCTTCACTCACCACTTTAACTTCTTTGCCTTGGTGGCTTTCAAGCATCATTAAACCTAATACACTATTAGCTGAAGCTTGTTTGTCACCTTGGTGTAGGGTTATTTTTGCATCAAATTTATTTGTTAATTGAACAAGTTGAGTGGCCGCTCTGGCGTGAAGGCCTAATTTATTGACAATAATCAGTGTTTTTTCGAAGCTTGGCATAAGTAATTAATTCTGTTCGCGGTGACGGATCTGTACATCGGGGTGAGAATTACTAAATGTTTTGGCTAAGGTTTCGACTACATAAACAGATCTATGCTGGCCGCCAGTGCAACCTATAGCTACGGTGACATAACTGCGATTATTTCGCTCTAAATGGGGTAACCAAGTGGAAATTAAGTTTTGAATCTGCCAAATAAACTTGGTCACTATGGGCTGAGAGCCTAAAAATATCTGAACCGGTGCGTCTAACCCTGTCAGGTGTTTGAGGTCAGGTTCCCAATGAGGGTTAGGTAAAAAACGGCCGTCAAATACATAATCTGCGTCTTTGGGTATGCCGTGTTTAAAACCAAAGGATTCGAATACTAAGACCAATCTAGAGCTTTTTTTACCTAAAATACGTTCACGCACTAATTCAGCAAGCTGGTGGACTGATAGCTTGTCAGTGTCTATATACAGATCCGCCCGTTCGGCGATCGGTGCTAATAATAGGCTTTCCGCTTGGATCGCAGCAGACAAGGATTTATTTTGTTTAGATAAAGGATGTAACCGTCTAGTTTCGCTAAAACGTCTGATCAACACGTCATCACTGGCATCCAAGTAAAGTATGGTCATGTTCCAAGTGGAGGGCAGGTAATCAAGAATTTCTACTAACTCATTAGGGTTCTTGGGTAAATTACGCACATCGATACTCACTGCAACTTGGTCGTATTCATCTACCACAGTGTGAGTAAGTGTAGGTAAAAGATTAACTGGAATATTGTCTACACAATAATAGCCAAGGTCTTCTAAAGAGCGTAATACAATAGATTTACCAGAACCAGACCGGCCACTGATTATAATAAGTTTCATTTAGCTTATTGCCTCAAATAATTCTTGGTTTGTTTTCGCTTTACGCATTCGACTCAACGTACCTTTGTTATTTAGTTTTGTGGCAATAGCAGATAAAGTACCTAAATGTTCTGACGCTTTATTTTCGGGCACCAGGATAGCAAAAAAGATATCAACTGGCGCATTGTCTATGGCGTCATAATCGATTGGCATTTCACTGGTGACGACAACAGCCATAACCTTTTCCAAATCATGTAGACGTCCATGAGGCAGCGCAATACCATTACCAATACCAGTACTCCCCATTTTTTCTCTGCATGTAAGACTAGACAAAATAGTCGCTTGATCAATATCCATTAAATATTGATCAGCTATTTGGCTGATGAGTTCAAGTATTCGTTTTTTACTGGTTCCCTGAACTGCACATGAAGTACAGTCAGGGTGAAGAATATCTTTAATTTCCATTATGGATTCTAATAGTGGTTAATCGTTGACGCGATCAATGGCGTTTAACTTTTTCTTTATGCTTAATCACTTGTCGATCAAGTTTATCGATTAAAGCATCTATTGCTGCATACATATCTGTACGTTCAGATATAGCAAACACCTCGGTCCCGCTGAGGTGTAAAGTGGCTTCAGCTTTTTGCTTCAGCTTTTCGACGTTTAAGATCACATGTACATTGTTTATATGATCAAAATGTCGTTCTAGCTTAGTGAATTTTGTTTCTACGTAGTCTCTCAAAGAATCTGTAATGTCTACATGATGACCGGTAAGGTTAATTTGCATATCGCCTCTTCCTTCTTCAATTCGCCTAAAGTAGGCTCTTACGTTGGTTAGATGGTGGGATCAGTAATGATTCCCGGTATTTTGCTATTGTTCGCCGCGCCACCATAATGCCTTGGTCGGCCAACAATTGTGCAATTTTGCTATCGCTTAAAGGTTTACTGGGTTTTTCAGCTGCGACTAACTTTTTAATTAATGCTCTGATAGCCGTTGATGAACATTCGCCGCCAGCATCGGTGGCTACATGGCTAGAAAAGAAGTACTTCAGCTCAAAAATACCTCTCGGGGTATGCATGTATTTTTGTGTTGTGACCCGCGAGATAGTTGATTCGTGCATATCTACCATTTCAGCAACATCATTCAACACCATCGGTCTCATCATTTCTGGACCGTGTTCAAAAAATCCCATTTGCTGTTGCACGATACAATTTGACACCTTAAGTAGCGTTTCGTTACGGCTTTCTACACTTTTAATAAACCACTTTGCTTCTTGTAAATGTGAACGTATAAATTGACTGTCTGAAGAGTTTTTAACTGTTTTACTCATCGCCGCATATTGTTGATTAACGTTGAGCTTAGGTAGACTATCGGGGTTAAGCTCTACCGTCCACCGTCCATTTTTCTTGGCTACTGATACATCGGGAATGACATATTCTGATTCACCTGTGACTATTGCGGTGCCAGGTCTAGGATTAAGGGTTTGCAACAAACGCATGGCTTCGCGTAACTCTTCTTCTTTAAGACGAGTTTTACGCATAAGAGTGCGATAATCTTTACTACCAATAAGATCGCAAAAATCAGTAATCAACATCTTGGCTTCTTCTAACCAAGGTGTATCTGGTGCAAACTGGCGCAGTTGGATCAGTAAACATTCTTGTGCGCTGCGTGCTCCTGAACCCACGGGATCAAACATCTGGATACGTTTGAGCACCACTGCTACTTCGTCCAGATCAACTTCCTCGTTATCCATACTAGCCAGCACTTCTTCTATGCTGATAGTCAAATAACCTGCTTCATCGATAGAATCAATAATGGCCATCGCAATACCAATATCAGTATCACTAAAATGGGTTAAACGCATTTGCCAAAGCAAATGATCTTGAATGTTGTCTGTGGTTTCACCTTGAAACACTTGATCGTCATCACCTGCAGAGCCTGCACTGCTCATTGGAGCCGGAGCTGACGATGCGCTTAGGTATTCATCCCAAGTACTGTCTAGAGGTAAGTCTTCTGGTATATCATTATTTTGCAGGGCATCAACGCTATCAACATTATCTGAGCTGACTTCAGTCTGTGTACTTTCGTTGTCTTTGCTATCAGCACTGTGATTGGTTTCAAGGGCTTTTTCGCCAGTACCACTATCATTATGCTCATCTACTTCTAACAAAGGGTTAGAATCTAGGGCTTCTTGAATTTCAGCTTGTAAGTCCAACGTAGACAACTGCAAGAGCTTTATAGCTTGTTGCAGTTGCGGGGTCATTGTAAGTTGTTGACTAAATCTTAACTGTAAAGAGGGTTTCATTTACTTCTTATGTCTAATCTGTTGATAACAGCCGAGTTAAACTCTTCATTTTAGAAATTATGGATTTATTGTCTAATCTGTCTCAATTCAATCATATATAAACTGAAGACTCATATTGTGTGTCATCTTGACAGTTTTGCTGAAATCCCAATATATCAATTTGATACTGAGTATGACTATAGCCTGAATTGTTCACCTAGGTATACATCTCTTACACGTTGATCACTTAAAACTTCTTCCGAAGTGCCAGATGCTATCAGCTCGCCATGACTAACTATATATGCCTTTTCACATACATCTAATGTTTCACGTACATTGTGATCGGTAATTAATACGCCTAGACCTCTATCACGCAACTGTTGAATTATTTTTTTAATGTCGTTAACCGATATGGGATCAACACCAGCAAAGGGTTCGTCTAATAATATAAACTCTGGATCAGCCGCTAAGGCTCGAGCAATTTCTACTCTTCTACGTTCGCCGCCAGATAAGCTCATGCCTAAACTATTACGTATATGGTTGATATTAAATTCGTCTAATAGTGAGTCGGCCTGCTGCTCTCTTTGTTCTTTAGATAATTCTTTGCGGGTTTGTAATATTGCCATCAGATTTTGATACACTGTTAATTTTCTGAATATAGATGCTTCCTGAGGCAAATAACCTATGCCTTGTCTGGCACGGACATGCATGGGTTGCAGAGTCAGTTTTTGTTGATCAATATAAATGTCGCCTTTATCCAGAGAGACTAGGCCAACAATCATATAAAAGGTCGTGGTTTTGCCCGCACCATTTGGTCCTAATAAACCCACTATTTGGCCAGTCGATACTTCAATACTGACATCTCGTACCACTTGTCTCGACTTGTAAGACTTGGCTAAGTGTGTCGCTTTTAATATGGCCATTAAGGTTGTTTACCCTGTTGAGGCACGTTGGGTTTTGAAATAGGCTGGAAAGTGGTGATAACCCGACCACTTTCTTGATCGCTGCCCTGAGCAATAATCTGTTCCAATTCCATATTAAATTTAATCGATTCGCCTTGCACGCTGCTGGAATTCTGTTTTATCTGAGCATTGCCATTTAATGAAAGGGAGCGAGTTTGGCGATGATACTCAATTTTATCTGCTTGCGCAGTGACTATACTGCCATCTTCTTGCTGTTGAGAATATCTTGCAGGGTTACCAGTGGCGATAAATATTTCATTGCCTTCACCGTTACTAGCATCAATTTCTAATTCGTCAGCGCTAACTTTTAATGAGCCCTGCTGAATGACAACATTGCCTTGATAAGTGGCTCTTTTAGCTATGCCATCAGCATTTTGGTAAAGTGACGCTAGCTCAATTTTTTTGGTGAAATCATCTTTTCCAGCATGACTATTTGCCGAAAATAAAAACACTACTAAAACACTAGCGCTGTATAGACGGTTGGTAAACGGTTTTAACATGGTCTAATAACTCATATCTTTGGGTTTCTAGGCTAGCAGAAAAGCCATGACTGTTGATCACATAATTTGGGCCGACAATTTCGACTGCCTGATCAGAATACATGGTTTTGTCCGCTAAGTTTACTTCAACAAAATTGGTGCGGATGACTTGTATATAGCCTTGCTCATCGAGGCTGGTAATTTCAACGTTGGTTTCAAATTGAATGCGTTGATCTTCATACAATGTGCCTTCCTGTGCATTTACTTTCCACGGGTGCAGTGATTGTGCAAATAACAAGTAACTGGGTTGTTTAAACAATGTGAAACCAAGTAAATCAAAACTCTCCATTTTTTGAGCAAAAACCTGATGATTTATCTGACCCGATTTATCATACAGTGTGCTACGCATTTTACTGGCTTGATAATTAGGGATCCAAGCTTCTTCTGTTTGTGAGCTGACTTTAACCTCTTCCTTAGAAAGCCAACCAGGCAAACTCAAGGCTACTGCTAGAATAAATAATACACCAATACATAGGGTGATGCGGTTCATATACTGGCGCCGTGAATAGTATCTAACTGTCCGTGGGCCAAAAGAATCAAATCACATAATTCACGCACTGCACCAAACCCGCCTTTAGTTCGAGTTTTGTAGTGTGCCTGTGCTGCCAAAGTGGGGTGGCCGTCTTGTACACACACATTGCACTGCGACACCTGAAACATACCTAAATCTGGCATGTCATCTCCTATTGCAGCTGTCTCACTTACAGAAACGGATAATTTCTTTTGTAATGTTTGTAAGGCAGGTTGTTTGTCTTCACAACCTTGGTAAATATGTTGCACACCAAGAGCGGTCATACGTTTTTCTACCATATTTGATTTGCGTCCAGTGATAACCGCTACTTGCACACCCATTTTTTGCAACGCCTTGACCCCATAACCATCTCGAGTATGAAATGCTTTGAGTTCCTCTCCGTCTTGACCCATATATATGCGACCGTCAGAAAATACGCCATCAACATCACAAGCTAAGAGTTTTATTTGCTTAAGTTTCAAAAATAGTACTTTATCAATCGGCCCGTAAGGAGTATCGAACATAGGCATTATATAATTCCCGCTTGGAGTAGTAACTGTATATTGATAGCACCTATTGGTTTGCCTTTAGTATCAGTCACAAACAGCGAACTGATTTTGTGTTTCTGCATTAACTTGAGTACTTCTGCAGCTAACATTTCCGGCTTGGCAGTAATACTGTTGGCTGTCATTATCTGTTGGATTTTGGTTTTGTGTATATCAATTCTGTCATCTAACACTCGGCGCAAATCACCATCGGTAAAAATACCCAATAAATGACCTTGGTTATCGATCACGCCTGCCATCCCTAATGCCTTTTGTGAAATGATCAACAACACTTCACTCAAGGTTTGTTGTGCTGAAACTAAGGGTAAACTTTGGCCTTTGACCATAACGTCTTCTAGTTTAAGCAACAGCTTTCTCCCTAAGGAACCACCGGGGTGTGACAATGCAAAATCTTCAGTAGTAAAACCTCGAGCATCAAGTAACGCAACCGCCAGTGCATCTCCCATAACCAAGGTGGCGGTTGTACTTGAAGTTGGGGCAAGGCCTAGTGAACAAGCTTCTTGTTCTACTTTAATGCAAACGTTGACGTCTGCATATCTTCCCAGTGTGCTTTGTGAGTTTGATGTCATAGCAATAATGGGTACACCCATCCGCTTTACCACAGGTATCAATGCTAACAGTTCGGCGGTTTCACCTGAATTTGAAATGGCCAATAAAATATCTTGTTCGGTAAGCATGCCCAAATCACCATGATTGGCTTCTGCAGGATGCATAAAAAACGCAGGTGTACCTGTGCTGGAAAGTGTGGCCGATATTTTATGCCCAATATGTCCCGATTTCCCCATACCACAAACAATTACTTTACCTTTGCAAGGTAAGATTAGTTGGCAAGCTTGCACAAAATCGTCGTCAATATATTGAGCCAATTGTGCAATGGCTCTTTGCTCAATGTCTAATACTCTTAATGCAGATTGTTTAATCATAGTTTTATCATAGTTTAATTCTAAGTGTTGCTGTGTTAACTAAATAACAAAAACTGATAACCAAAGAAACAAGATATTAAACACAAACCTTCTACTCGGTTAATACATCTACTTCCTTTTAAATTAAAACTAAATATGATGAGTAACAACGTTAACCCA
>JBNMPD010000012.1:0-29949 GCA_051276225.1 Flavobacteriales bacterium | reverse complement strand
TACTGCCGAATATAATCTTTCAACAATATCTTTAATATCATTCTAATAAAAAGATTTACTAAATGTCTTTCGTTGTGGTTTGGCTTTTAAATGTTTCCAGTCTTATCCGATAATTACATATGTGTGCATACCGTCATTTTAATAATTTGATAATCTTACTTAGATACGTTCTCTATTATAGATTGGCCACTTCATATTTTATGTCAATAACATCGATAACCTAATCTCCTTATTATATATCTACGGAGTATTTTTTATTAAATTCCAGCATCTCTACAGAAATGCTGTTTTTATCATCTTTTATGCCTACATAGAGTCCACTACAAAAGGTATACTTATACCCGTTTTTTTAACGTTCTTTTTATACGCCAAACCCTATTCTGGCAGAGGAAATGCAATAACATATGCAAAAGTTTGATTGTAAAACATTCCAGGGGCTAATTTTAGCGCTTCAAGATTATTGGGCGCGTCAAGGTTGCGTGATTATTCAACCCTTAGATATGGAAGTTGGGGCTGGCACATTTCATCCTATGACCTTTTTAAGGTCAATAGGTCCAGAGCCAATTAGTAGTGCTTATGTGCAACCTTGTCGACGTCCTACAGATGGTCGATATGGTGAAAATCCTAATCGTCTTCAGCAATACTATCAGTTTCAGGTCATGCTTAAGCCATCACCTGATAATTTCCAAGACTTATATTTGGGCTCTCTGAAAGAGCTTGGTTTTGACCCACTCGTTCATGATATTCGGTTTGTTGAAGATAACTGGGAATCACCCACTCTGGGTGCTTGGGGTCTTGGCTGGGAAGTCTGGTTGAATGGGATGGAGGTCACACAGTTCACCTATTTTCAACAGGTAGGCGGCATTGAATGTGCACCTGTTACTGGCGAAATAACCTATGGGCTTGAACGCCTAGCCATGTATATTCAAGGTGTAGACAGCATATATGACTTAGTATGGACTACTGGTCCAACCGGTACAGTCACCTACGGCGATGTGTTTCATCAAAACGAAGTTGAACAGTCAGCTTATAATTTTGAATACGCAGATGTAAATGCATTATTTTCAACATTTGACCAATGTGAAAAAGACTGTGAAAAGCTGATTACAGCAAAGTTACCCTTGCCTGCTTATGAACAAGTAATGAAGGCTTCGCATGCATTTAACTTATTAGATGCCAGGCATGCTATTTCTGTTACAGAACGCCAACGTTATATTCTAAGAGTAAGATCCCTTTCTAAGGCCTGCGCCCAAGTTTATTACGAAGCGCGGGAATCACTTGGCTTTCCAATGTGTAATAAGAAGAAGTAGCCATGCGAACTGACAATCTATTAATTGAAATCGGAACGGAAGAATTACCGCCAAAGTCTTTGTCCAAATTAGCACTAGCGTTTAAAGATAATATTCACGCAGAATTTGCTGATAATGACCTAACATTCAAGCATGTTAATTGGTACGCCTCACCTAGGCGACTCGCAGTTATAGTTGAAGGGTTATCTGAATTCCAGGAAAATAAACACGTTGAAAAACGTGGTCCAGCTGTTTTATCTGCATTTGACCAAAGTGGTGAACCAACTAAGGCAGCACAGGGGTGGGCCCGGTCTAATGGCATTGAGGTTAATCAAGCCGATCGCCTTAAAACGAGTAAAGGTGAGTGGTTGCTGTTTAAAGCCCAAGTTAAAGGAAAGGCAATTAGTCAGCTGTTACCAGGATTAGTTGAAAAAGCTTTAAAATCGCTGCCTATTCCTAAAGCGATGCGATGGGGAGACAAGTCTACCCAGTTTATTCGACCCGTTCATACTGTGACTATGTTGTATGGCACCGAGCTTGTACCAGGTAAAATATTAGATGTTAATTCAGCACGAGTGATTAATGGACATAGATTTCACACTGACGCCCCTTTTGAGCTTGAGTGTGCTGACAGTTATCTAAGTCAACTTGAGCAACATTATGTGATTGCTGACCATAGTCGTCGTAAAGCAATAATATTAGATCAGGTTCAAACCTTAGCCAAACAAGAATGTGCCGTTGCAGATATTAATGATGAATTATTAGAAGAAGTGACGTCACTAGTAGAATGGCCCGTTGCCTTAATGGCTAATTTTGAAGAGTCTTTTTTAGCAGTACCTAAAGAAGCCCTTATATACACTATGAAAGATGATCAAAAATATTTTCCTTTGCTTGATGAAAATGGACAATTAAAGTCTAGATTCATATTTATTACCAACATTGAAAGTAAAGATCCTGACATTATTATTAATGGTAATGAGAAGGTCATACGCCCTAGATTGGCTGATGCCGAATTCTTCTTTAATGCCGACAAAAAACAGACTTTAGCATCACGTCTTGACAGCTTAAAAAGCATATTGTTTCAGAAACAATTAGGTACGCTTTATGAAAAGTCAGAACGAATAGCGTCCATGGCAAAAAGCATTGCCATATTGTTAGGTGCAGATCAAGAAGCCGCATACAGAGCAGGTTTGTTGAGTAAAACTGATTTGATGACCAACATGGTTATGGAATTCCCTGATATTCAAGGTGTAATGGGTATGCACTATGCTAGGCTGGATGGTGAATCAGAACTTGTTGCTTTAGCACAAAACGAACAGTACATGCCACGTTTTGCTGGTGATAACTTGCCTACATCTGATGTCAGCGTATGTGTTGCTATAGCAGATAAAATTGATACTTTGGTAGGGATCTTCGGTATTGGTCAAATACCTAAGGGCGATAAAGACCCCTTTGCCTTACGCCGCGCGTCAATTGGTGTATTACGTATTATAGTGGATAGATCTTTGCCACTAGACTTAGTTGATTTAATCGACGAATCGATTGCCACATTCAATGACAAAATCAATACTACTAATCTGCAAAATAATGTTGTTGATTTTATTTTAGCTAGATTTAAAGCTTGGTATGCAGAACAAGGTATTGCAGCTGGTGTTATTCGGTCTGTTGCTATTAACCGCCCTACTCGACCTGCCGATTTTGCTGCAAGAGTTGAAGCAGTCAAATCGTTCAGTACCTTAGCGTCTTCAGAAGCCCTTGCTGCAGCAAACAAACGTGTAGCAAACATACTTGCCAAGAACTTAACTGATGATGAGTTGTCCTTTAATAAGGCATTGTTACTGGAGCCTGCTGAAATTGATTTAGCAAATAGTCTTGAGTCAGTAGAAGCTCGTATCCAACCTATGCTAGAACAGTCAGACTACACTAATGCATTAGTTGTTTTAGCTGAGCTTAGACAGCCGATAGATGCTTTTTTTGAAAGTGTAATGGTAATGTCTGATGATGAATCAGTTAAACGAAATAGGTTAACTTTATTATCAAGGCTTAGGGATTTATTTTTGTGCTGTGCTGATATATCAGTCTTAAATTAAACTTCGTAACATCACAGTAATTGGTATATTTTCCGGACATTAAAACGTATATGAATAGAGCGAACTTTATTTCTGCAGCCATTTTTACTAGCTTATTAAGTGGCTGCGCAACAAATGTCATTGATAGTTTTATTCAAGAGAAAAACTACGGTGGACTTTATCTTAGAGGCGTTTTTTCTTGGTGGGAAGCAGATGAAAAATATAAGTTAATTGAACTTTCTAATAATGTATATTCCACTTCTATTGAATTAATAGCAGATGGGCAACCTTATGATTTTAAGTTTGCTGACGCCAATTGGACACCAGGCTTAAATTGTGGATATGCCAGCGAATCAGATAAAGTAATTAATGTTGGCGATTCTGTAAGATCTAATTGTGTGACTACAGATGAAAATTTTCGGTTTACACCAGCAGAAACTGGAACGTTTCAATTCACAATCGACTTTAGTGGATTTGGTGCGCCTAAAGTGTCAATTCAATATAATATAACGGATTGAATTATAAATAATAAAAAAGCCGCTGTTATATAGCGGCTTTTTTTATGTTTGCGTTTTAACTAGACGTCTAAGTTAGCAACTTTAAGAGCGTTCTCTTCAATGAATGCTCTTCTAGGCTCTACTTGATCGCCCATTAATGTAGTGAAAAGTTGATCAGCACCAACAGCATCTTCAATAGTTACTTGCAGCATTCTGCGTGAGGCTGGGTCCATAGTTGTTTCCCATAGTTGGCCTGGGTTCATTTCACCCAATCCTTTATAACGTTGAATATATTGACCACGTTTAGATTCAGCCATTAACCAGTCTAATGCATCAACAAATGTTGAAACGGGTTTGATTTTATCATTACGTTTTACATAGCCGCCTGTTTCAATTACGCCATTGATCGCTAGATTAAGCGCTTTAAGACGTTTATATTCGTTAGAATTAATAAATTCTTGATCGATTCGATACTCATTGTCTATACCGTGTAGTCGGATAATAATAGTAACAAACCAATTATTCCTTTCCGAGTTATGACGTATTTCAAATGAATATGTCGCTCCATCCACTTCATCAAGCGTCAGCTCTTTTGTAAATGCTTCAGAAAAATCTGTTAGTTTTTGCACATCATTTACATCTTCAGGATCAAGAGTAAGACTATAGATTAACTTATTAAGTATAACCTCTGGCATTAAACGGCTAATACGAGCAATCATTGTCACTGTTTCTTGATACTGCTTCACCATACTTTCTAGTGCAACACCTGCGATAGCCGGAGCATCTTCATTTACATGTATAGAAGCATTATCTAAAGCTATAGATGTAAGATATTTAGTTAAAGAATCATCATCTTTCAGATATTGTTCTTGCTTACCTTTTTTGATTTTATAAAGTGGTGGTTGCGCTATATAAATATAACCTCTCTCAATAATTTCCGGCATTTGACGATAAAAGAAAGTTAACAGCAACGTACGAATATGCGAACCATCCACATCAGCATCAGTCATGATAATGATACTATGATAACGTAACTTCTCAGGGTTATATTCGTCTCGACCAATACCACAACCTAACGCCGTGATAAGAGTCGCTACCTCTTGAGAGGATAGCATTTTGTCAAAACGCGCTTTTTCAACATTTAATATTTTACCCTTTAGTGGCAATATGGCTTGGTTTTTACGATTCCGTCCTTGCTTGGCTGAACCGCCAGCAGAGTCCCCTTCCACTATATATAGTTCAGAAAGTGCTGGATCTTTTTCTTGGCAATCAGCTAATTTGCCAGGTAAGCCGGCTAAATCTAATGCACCTTTTCTACGCGTCATTTCACGGGCTTTTCTTGCCGCGTCTCTGGCTCTTGCAGCATCAATAATTTTACCAACAATGATTTTACTTTCAGATGGGTTTTCTAATAAAAATTCTTGAAGTCTTTCACCCATAACTGTCTCTACAGCTGGCCTTACTTCTGAGGAGACTAACTTGTCTTTTGTTTGCGATGAGAATTTTGGATCTGGTACTTTAACTGAAATGATTGCAGTTAAACCTTCTCTTGCATCATCACCACTGGTACTGGTTTTAGCTTTTTTTGAAAGACCTTCTTTATCCATATAGTTATTGAGGGTTCGTGTCAAAGCGCCTCTAAAACCAGCTAAATGACTACCACCATCTTTCTGTGGGATATTATTAGTAAAACAAAAGACATTTTCTTGGTAGCTATCATTCCATTGCATCGCTACTTCAACAGAAATCCCATCATCACGATGTGAATCAAAATAGAATATTTTCTGGTGAACAGGTGTTTTATTTTGGTTTAAGTATTCAATAAAAGCAGTTATACCGCCCTCATATTCAAATTTATCTGTTTTACCATCACGTTCATCTTCAAGAATGATACACACGCCTGAGTTTAGGAAAGATAATTCACGTAACTTTTTAGCCAGAATATCGTAGTGAAATACAACACCAGTAAAAGTACCTTCACTTGGCCAAAAGCGTAAACTTGTGCCAGTAGCTTCTGAATCGCCAATAACGGCTAAAGGTTGTTGTGGCACACCATGCTGGTATTCCTGCTCATAAAGCTTACCTCCACGACGTACTTGTAGCATTAACTTCCTAGATAGTGCATTAACAACAGATACACCAACCCCATGCAACCCACCCGAAACCTTATAAGAGTTATCGTCGAATTTACCACCTGCATGTAACACAGTCATGATAACTTCGGCTGCAGAAACCCCTTCTTCTTCATGAATTTCTGTAGGAATACCACGTCCATCATCTTTAACTGATACTGATCCATCTATATGTATTTTTACATTGATACTTGAACAGTGTCCTGCAAGCGCTTCATCTATAGAATTATCTACTACCTCAAAAACCATATGGTGTAAGCCAGTACCATCATCTGTATCACCGATATACATACCTGGTCTTTTTCTAACGGCATCAAGTCCTTTTAGTACTTTAATACTCGACGAATCATAAACATTTTCTTCTGCCATTTAATTAAATCTCCTCTCTCACCTGGCCATGTTCCACGTGAAACACTTTTTTATCGTTATAGTTCTTTAAAAAGTCTAATTGTTTGATATCTATCGCTGTCACAAACAACTGGGTCTCTGCAGTATTCAATTTCGAAATGAACACCTGTCTTTTTTCTTCATCTAATTCTGCACCTACATCATCCAGCAAAAAAATTGAGCTTTTAAACGTTTTAGAATGCAGATATTGGGTTTGAGCTAATTGCATACCAGCAACTAACATTCTTAATTGTCCCCTAGACAATATCTCGTGAGCAATGGTCCCATGTATCTTAACGCGTAAATCTGCTTTATGAGGTCCGACACTAAGAAAACCGTTTCTATGATCACGCAGCTTATGCTTTAAAATAGCCTCTTCTAAACTGAGGTCTTTTTCCCATCCCCTATAATACGAAATTTCGAAAGAAAACTCAGGTAAAAAATCTTTTAAATTAGCATTTATAAGCTGTATTAGGTGTTCATTTATTAAACTTGACCTGTTTGCACTGATCGCTTCACCTTTTTCGCATAGGATCTCAGTCCAATAGCGTGAGGCCTGCTCTGGTTGGTTACTCTTATATAAAGCATTTAAGTGTTTCAGACTCTTACTAAAGATTTGAAAATCAAGATTAAAAGATTGTTCCACGTGAAACAGAAGCCAATCTAAATATTGTCTCCGTAGTTTAGGTGCACCAAGTAAAAGGTCAGAACTCTGAGGCGTAAAAATCTGGATAGGCAAATAGCTCGCAAGATCTGAAGCGCGTTTTGACTTTTGACCATTAATGTTCACAATGCAGCTATCGTTTGCCAGTCTGCTTATACCGAATTTTTGTTGTCTTCCATCTTCTACAACTGCAGAACAAAAAACTGTAAAACTTGATTTTTGATAACTAATGACATTTTTATGTTTTGAAGTGCGAAAAGAACGGGCAAAGCCTAAGTAATGTAGAGCTTCTAATATTGACGATTTGCCACTACCGTTTTCTCCAAGGAACACATTCAAACTTTTATGTGCAGTGAGAGACAACTCATCAATATTTCTGAAATGACTGATCTGGACCTTGTCCAGTTTCATATAGTAGTAAACTTCTTATATAAACTAATTATAATCTCATAGGCATTATGACATAAAGCGCGGAGTCATCTTTGGAATCTTCTATCAACGCACTGCTATTTGAGTCAGCAAGGGTGATACGAACATCTTCACAATTTAAACCATTCATGACATCTATTAAGTAGGCAACATTAAAACCGATTTCAAGGCTATCGCCTTGGTAATTAACATCTACAATTTCTTCGGCCTCTTCTTGCTCTGGATTGTTAGCCGTAATTTTAAGCTCGCCATTAGACAGATTAAGACGAACACCTCTAAATTTTTCATTTGATAGAATTGAGGCTCTAGAAAAGGCATGTTTCAACACATCCTTACTTGACTCTATTTTTTTGTCACCGTCTTTTGGTAACACTCTTCTGTAATCAGGAAAACGACCATCAACTAACTTACTAGTGAATATAAAATCCGTTGAAAAGATTCTGATATGGTTGGAACCAACCTGTACCTTCACTAATTTATCACTATCTTCAATCAGACGTATTATCTCTAGTACGCCCTTGCGGGGAATAATCACTTGACGATTAGGCAAAGTAGAATTTGTGTAATTTAATCGGCACAGCGCTAACCTGTGTCCATCTGTAGCAACGGTACGAATGAGATTATCTTCTGTCTCTAACGACATACCATTTAGGTAATAACGGACATCCTGTTGAGCCATACAAAAATGTGTACTGTCAATTAGGCGTTTTAAATCTGATTGAGGAATTTCGAACTCAAGTTCTCCTTGCCAGTCTTCTAAATTTGGATAATCATCAGCAGACAAGGTTGATAGGCTATATTTACTACGACCAGACTTAAGTAACGCCTTATTAGCCTCTACGCTGAAATCTATATTGCTGCCTTCGTTTAATCCTCTACATATATCTAAGAGCTTCTTAGCGGGTACAGTGATTTCTCCTTCAGTGAACTCACCAGTCAAAGTAACGTTTGAAATTAATTCGACCTCTAAATCCGTACCAGTTAACCATAGTGAGTTATCACTAACTTTGATTAATACGTTAGACAATATAGGCAGTGTATGACGACGCTCAACAGCGCCAGAAACCAATTGCAGTGGTTGTAAGAAATTTTCCCTACTAATACTAAATTTCATCTTTATACTCGTGAATTTTTTAAGAAGATAGTGTGCGTATTAAGTTCTGATAGTCTTCTTTTATATCATGACTTTCTTCTCTTAGCTGCACTATTTTTCGACAGGCATGTAATACAGTGGTGTGGTCTCGACCACCAAAAGCGTCCCCAATTTCTGGCAAACTATGGTTTGTTAACTCTTTGGACAAAGCCATAGCCATTTGCCTCGGGCGTGCAACACTGCGACTTCGACGCTTAGACAAAATATCTGCCATCTTGATTTTATAATATTCTGCTACTGTTTTTTGAATATTATCAATCGTGACCAACTTCTCCTGAAGTGCTAATAAATCACGAAGCGCTTCTCGAACAAAATCTATGGTGATAGGACGACCAGTGAAGTTGGCATTAGCGATGACTCGGTTTAACGCTCCTTCAAGTTCACGTACATTAGAACGTAAACGTTTTGCAATGAAAAAGGCAACTTCGTCTGGCAAAAATATTTTATTCTCTACAGCCTTACGCATCAGAATCGCAACACGTGTTTCTAACTCGGGTGGTTCAATTGCAATAGTTAGACCCCAGCCAAATCGTGATTTTAAACGGTCTTCCACACCAACAATTTCTTTTGGATAACGATCAGATGTCAGAATTATTTGCTGATTTCCTTCCAACAAAGCATTAAAAGTATGAAAAAATTCTTCTTGGGAACGTTCTTTATTAGCAAAGAACTGAATGTCATCAATAAGTAAAGCGTCTACCGAACGGTAATAACGTTTAAATTCTTCTATGGCATTATTTTGTAACGCTTTAACCATGTCTTGAACAAAACGTTCAGAATGCATGTACACAACAGTCGCGTTTTTCTTTTTGTCCATAATGCCATTACCAACTGCATGTAGTAAATGGGTTTTACCAAGACCAGTACCGCCATAAATAAATAATGGGTTATAAGCACCGCCAGGGTTATCAGCAACTTGCTGAGAAGCGGCTCTTGCTAACTGGTTAGACTTACCTTCAACAAAGTTATCAAATTTATACGTTAAGTTAATATTACTTTTATGAGCAGGAACAATAGGTGTGGGATCAGCAGTATTAGATGGAGCAAAAGATATTGAAGATGAACGAGTATTTTGATGCTGCTTATTTTGAAAGGGTGCAGATGGTTGATGAATATTCGCACTAAAAGTTCTGCGTGCATCAACATTGACAATCTTTACTTCGAAACGAAGCTGTGGTGCTTTATCACCACAAAATTCAGCCAGTAGATTATTAATTTGTGAAAAATATTTATCTCTTACCCAATCCAAGACGAAACGATTAGGTGCAAAAAGCGTAATATGAGCATCGCCATGTTCGGCTTGAAGTGGTCTTATCCACATACTAAACTGTTGTATAGGTAAATCCTGCTGCAACCTATCGAGACACTGATTCCATATAGACATCGAAAAAAACAACTCCACCCTTATTAATAACGGCTAAAATGAGATAAAACCAAAATTACAAGACAACAATGAAAAGTAATAGCTGTGTTAATATTAGCCAGTTAAAAGAAAAATTTAAAACTAGCTGTGGATTATCTCGTTAATCACCACACTAACGCAACAGGCATTTATAATTAATTAGAAATAACTTTAACTTTTCTTATATCCATTTGTTTTAATGGAAGTAAATTGAAGTTCTACAAAAACTATTAATAGATAATTTACAACATGATTAATGCAATTATTTATTTATAAATTTAAATAATTAACAATAATCAGTAACTAAAAAGGCTTTCCTGTGGATAAAACACACATTTTCAACAGTTATTAATATTGTTGATGACTACCAAGTTAATTGAGTATAATTTTAAGTTAGAGTTATTGATTGACAATAAGCAATGTGATCTCTATTATTCAGCGTCATTTTTGAGCATGGTAATATCATCAAAAGGTTATTACATTAAATGCTCATTTTGTTTAAACCTTATGTATAGCGGGACTAGGTCATGAAAAGAACTTTTCAACCAAGCAACTTAAAGCGTAAGCGTTCACACGGTTTTCGTGCCCGTATGGCGACTAAAAATGGCCGCAAGGTTATAGCCAATCGTCGTGCTAAAGGCCGTGCGCGCTTATCAGCTTAATTATCCAAGGTGGGTGAAAATAATTTTTCTCGGGAGCTAAGGCTACTTACTCCCACCCACTTTGAATATGTCTTCAGTAGTGCCATTCCATCTGTCTCACCCCAACTTACCTTACTTGCCAGAATTAATACCTCAGATAATCCTCGTTTAGGCATCACCCTAGCTAAAAAAAGAGTTAAGCATGCTCACCAGAGAAATAGATTGAAACGCATAATTCGTGAAAGCTTTCGTTTGCAACGTCATTCATTCCCAAATATTGATATAGTCGTGGTAGGTAAGAGTGGTTTAGATAAGTTGTCGAATCAGGAATTGTTTTCTTTGCTGAGTAAATTATGGAAAAGATTAGCGTCACGTTGCGAAAAATCCCAGTCGGGTTAATTAAGCTCTATCAAATAGTGCTTTCACCGATATTGGGACCTACATGCAGATTTCACCCAAGTTGTTCTTACTATGCAATTGACGCAATTACTAAGCACGGATTAATTAAAGGGAGTTGGCTAAGCTTGAAGCGCATTCTAAGATGCCATCCAATGAATGATGGCGGGTATGATCCAGTGCCAGAAAGAAAGAAAAAACAAATTAAAGAATGATTTTTTGACTTGTGTCATCATTCATAAATTGGTCATAAGTAAAACAATAACGTCGCCGTGGTTTAATGTTTTGACACGAATAAGTCACCCACATAATTAAGTAGTTAATTAGAGTATTTTATGGAATCCCAACGCAGTTTTTTATTAATTGGCCTCGCAATGGTCGGCTTTTTATTATGGCAACAATGGCAACTAGATTATGGCCCACAGCCAGTCGCTCCTATAACAAATAAACAATCGAGTACTGAACTCGATATGCCTAGCTCTGAAGACGTGCCTACTGCAAGTTTAGATGGACAAAATTTAGTAGCTACTTCTACACGCGGTGGGAAAATAATATCAGTTATCACTGATACGCTGATACTTAGCATTGATACCAAAGGCGGTGATGTTGTTTCTGCTAACTTAGCTAAATTTCCATTAGAAGAAAATTCTGAAGAAACATATAGTTTACTTAAACCCAGTGGTGACAAGTTATTTATTGCACAGAGCGGTTTGATTGGTCGTGATGGAACAGACAGTAAAGGCCGTCCCACTTATACCGTCGCTAAAGATAGTTATGTGCTTGAAGGCGAGACTCTGACAGTTCCGCTTACATTGCTGACACCAGGGGGATTGGAAGTTACTAAAAACTTTATATTTACCCGTGATAGCCATAAAATTGATGTCACTTATAACATCAGAAATAACACTAGCGACCCTAAACAAGTTCAACAATTTGCTCAATTAAAACAAAGCATGCTTGAACAAGAAGGCAGCATGTTTATGCCTATTTATCGTGGTGGCGCTTATTCGACAGAAGAAGATCGTTACGAAAAGTATCCTTTCGACGATATGGCTGACAGTAACTTAAAAATTACTACCGCAGCAGGGTGGGCTGCAATGATAGAACATTATTTTGTCTCAGCATGGGTACCACCTCAAGACCAAAAAAATAATTTGTATAGTAAGATATTGCAACAAACAAATGGAGTAATTGGCTTTACAGGTCAGTCGGTGACTATCGAGGCCGGTGAAACAGCACAAATTAATAGTATTTTATATCTTGGTCCAAAGGATCAAGACACCTTAGCAGGTATAGCAAGAGGTCTTGACCTGACTGTGGATTACGGTTTTTTGTTCATGATTTCTCAACCACTTTTCACTTTCCTACAATACATTCATAGCCTAGTAGGTAATTGGGGGTTTGCTATCATCCTCATCACTATCGTTGTTAAAGGGGCGATGTATCCCCTAACCAAAAAACAATACGAGTCTATGGCCAAGATGCGTGCACTAAAACCCAAAATGGATGCACTAAAAGAACGATATGGCGAAGACAAACAAAAAATGCAGAAAGCCATGATGGAAATGTATAAGAAGGATAAGGTTAACCCTATGGGCGGATGTTTCCCTCTTCTACTGCAAATGCCAATTTTCTTAGCATTGTATTGGGTGCTGCTTGAAAGTGTTGAACTAAGACATGCTGATTTTATATTTTGGATCACTGATTTAAGTGCAAAAGACCCATTTTTTGTATTGCCTGTTTTAACAGGTGTCAGCATGTATTTACTACAAAAACTGCAACCTATGACTATGACAGACCCCATGCAACAAAAGATCATGCAGTTCATGCCTGTTGCTATGAGTTTATTTTTCTTTATCTTCCCAGCAGGTTTAGTACTTTACTGGTTGGTAAGTAACGTTATTACCTTGGTTCAAGCCAAAATAATTTACGCTTCAATGGAAAAACGTGGTTTAAAGACCAAATAAATACAAATAATCAAAAGCCCGTTCTATTGGTCAATTAACCTATAGAGCGGGCTTTTTTGTGCGTACAATAAAAAACAATCATTAATAAATTTTGGAAGCTCACATGCCATCATTAGATATCGTTTCAGAAATAGATTTAGCAGAACTACTTAATGCGGTGGATAATGCGAACAGAGAAATAAGCACCCGTTTTGATTTTAGAGGTGTAGAAGCAAGTTTTGAATTAAAAGAAGGCATAGTCACCATGACCGCTGATAATGATTTCCAGCTCAAACAGATGCTTGATATCCTCCGTGGTACATGTGTAAAACGTAACGTAGATACAGCAGCATTTGAAGAAAAAGATGTACAACACATAGGTAAAATTTACAAACAGGCCATCGCTTTTAAACAAGGTATAGAACAACCTGTAGCCAAAAAGATTATTAAGCTCATCAAAGATGCCAAGCTAAAAGTACAAGCACAAATACAAGGCGAGCAAGTACGGGTTACCGGTAAAAAACGCGATGATTTGCAGCAAGTTATGGCATTGGCAAAAGAGGCAGATTTAGAACAACCGTTACAATTTACTAACTTCAGAGACTAACAAAACATGACTGCTAAAGGGTTATTAACACAACAAGATACTATTGTTGCTCAGGCAACTGCGCCAGGTCGAGGTGGTGTTGGCATAATCCGAATTTCTGGCGGTTTGGCAAGTGCCACTGCAAAAGCAATATTAGGTAAACTACCTGAAGCACGTAAAGCAGAATACCTACCATTTTGTGACACAAAAAATAATCTTATTGACCAAGGCATAGCCATATTCTTTAAAGCACCTAACTCATTTACTGGTGAAGATGTACTAGAACTCCAAGGTCATGGAGGACAAGTTGTATTGGATATGTTGTTAAATGCGATTCTAAAAATACCAAAGTTACGCATCGCTAGGCCTGGCGAATTTAGCGAACGAGCATTTTTAAACGATAAATTGGATCTGGCACAAGCTGAAGCCATAGCAGATTTAATTGATGCAAGCTCTGAACAAGCAGCTAAAGGAGCATTACGATCTTTACAAGGTGCCTTTTCACAACATATACATGCGTTAGTCGAACAAGTAATTTACTTGCGAATGTACGTTGAAGCAGCAATTGATTTCCCCGATGAAGAAATCGACTTCTTAAGTGATGGTAAGATCCAAAAAGATTTAGAAAATATTATTCAATCCTTTAATACACTGCGCCAACAAACCAAACAAGGTGCGTTACTCAGAGAAGGAATGCGGGTAGTTATCGCAGGAAAGCCCAATGCAGGAAAGTCTAGTTTACTGAATGCATTAGCAGGAAGAGATGCCGCTATAGTCACAGATATTGCTGGCACTACTCGTGATGTGCTTAAGGAACATATACACATTGATGGCATGCCATTACATATAATTGATACTGCAGGATTACGAGATAGCCCTGATAAAGTAGAAAAAATAGGGATTGAACGAGCTTGGCAGGAAATTCATCAAGCAGATCGTGTGTTATTTATGTTGGACAGCACTGAGTCTGCAGAAACCCATCCTAAAAAAATATGGCCAGAATTTTATAAGCAACTATCTAAAAATATTGGATTAACAGTTATCCGTAATAAAATAGATCTTACAAATGAATCTATTGGTTTTGATGATAATGGAGATTACCCAGTTATTTCGTTATCTGCTAGTGATGAACAGGGACTATCCTTTTTAACTGATCACCTAAAAGCATGTATGGGCTTTAATGCTAGTTCGGAAGGCCAATTTATTGCACGCAGACGTCACCTAGATGCCATAGACAAAGCCGCAGAACATTTACACTTAGGGAAATATCAACTCGAAGAAAACCTTGCTGGTGAATTACTTGCAGAAGAGCTGCGCTTAACCCAACAACATCTGAATGAAATAACAGGTGAATTCAGTTCTGATGACTTACTGACTAAAATATTTTCTTCTTTTTGTATAGGTAAATAATGATTAAATCACAATAACTTTATATACATATATGCTTATGCAATCATGTGTATATAAGTTGTGACAGCATTATTGACGCTACCACCACAAACAGACTTCGTAAGTAAACATTTAGCAGAATGCATGATTATTTTTAACCAAAAGTTTTAGAATAAATTAAATATTATCTGCTTATTAGTAACATCAAATATTGTAGAATTTCAGTGTGATTATAGCTTTATAATGATGCCTCAATTCAAAGTATAAAGACGCTCCATAAAGACCTTCTCATAGAATGAACTGGGAAAAATTAAATAAAATCGACATGTCTAAAATGGATAATTATTCAACATCAATAAATTTTTTGATATTAGGTACTAGATAGAGATTGAATTAGACGTGGCGATCTCTTAGTCACAATGTACAATGCTAAAATAAATCAATTACATAATAAATAAATGGCCAAGTTTGAAATCATAGTAGGCAGTGTATTAGGTGCAAGTGAATATGTAGCCGATGCACTTCAAGAACTGTTATTAAGTCATACACATAATGCAGAAATATATTTAACCCCGCAGTTAATAGACTTAGACCAAACTGCTATTTGGATAATTTGTACTTCTACGCATGGCGCTGGTGACTTACCAGACAATATCCAACCTTTTGCTGAACAATTAAAAAACCTTAACTTGCCGAACCATTGTTTTTTAGTAGTTGGTTTAGGTGATAGTAATTATGACACTTACTGCCATGCTTCAATACAAATAGAAAACATTATGCTGAGCACTGGCGCTAAATTATTATCCCCAGCTCTGCACATCGATGTAGTTAGCCATCCTATTCCTGAAGATGCTGCAGTTAAGTGGCTTAAAGATTGGCTTAAAAATAATGAATGACCAGCATAATCATCCAATAAATTATTATGCAATTAAATAAAGTAGAACAAGCGGCTCTACTTCAGACTTTAAGTAATGACGCTCGAATATTGTATATCCTCGGAATAAAACCCACTGCCGATCAAACCAGTGGGATCACATCACCGTTAAATTATAAGTCGTTACTGTCCATATTAAATACCAAGGAAGAAAAATTTACATTGGGTCGACAAGTTAACACTTTGGTAAAAGAGCTGTTGAGTGTTGGCTTAGTCTGTTTTCAAAGCGATGTAGAGTTAAATAATAGCTTTAATGGCAAAATTCTTGTTCTATCTTTGACTACAATGAAAGTAGATGAGTATTCAAAATTACATCTAAATTGGCATACAATGAATATCGATTGGATACCGGATCAAAAGTTAATCAGTGACCTTGCCAAACTAGTGGGAATTATTGATTATGAGTATACAACAAATGAATTAGGTGACTTTATTGCTTATTGGTTAGGTAGGCCAGAGTCACAATTTAGTGAATATCAATGGACTCAAAAGTTTGTATTTAACTTGAAAAAAATGCGCTTAGCTCATGGTTTCAAAAATGTCCAAAAAGTAGGTCAGCAAATAGTGCAAACTAAGGCAGGCATTCTAGCTGATGATAACGCTAAAAATTTAGTGGCCAAATATAGTAAAACTAACACCTAGTAAACCGCTCTATCAAAATTTAGAGCATAGTAAATTTTTATATTTATCAATCGGGATAATAGAACTAGTGGACAGTATTAAAGACAAAATTCAAAGATTGGGTAAAGCACTAGGTCGTCAATATGTCCCTGAAAAATATACCAAATATGCAGACTTGAGAACTGAATATGAAGCCTTAGCCAACCGTGACGTAAAACAATTACAGCGAGAAGGTAAAAAGCAACGCATCCAAGATATTCAAGGCCGTTCTGAACTAAATCCAAAATGGACCTTCACTAACCTGATTGAAGACAGCAATGATGTAATCGAAGCAGTCAGTATTGCCAAATCTTTTATCGCCGCTCATGAAGATGTTAATTGGCGAAGAAGCGGTGCACATATGATGATTTTTTACGGCGATTATGGCCGAGGAAAATCTCACACTGCTGGCGCTATAGCTCATGAATTGATAGAAAAATTCGAAATCTCAGTTTTATACAGACAACTATCCACCATACTAGAAATGCGTTTCTTTTCTTATGATTACAATGCACAAGATAATGTTGGACAAAAATTTCGTGAGATAAACCAAGAATTACTTGATGTTGACTTACTTATACTCGATGAAGTGTGTGTCAACGAAAGTGTTTTGAAAAAAAATGCGCAGAGTTGGTTAGGCAACATACTAAGACAAAGACTGGCCAATAATAAAAATTGTATTATGATCACCAATCATAACCTTGCTGAATTCGAAAATGCCTTAGGTAGATATTGTTTTGAGTCCATCAAGGAATACGATACCTACAAAGTAAAATTTTCAGGACCTAGCAGACGCAAAGAGATTATTCCTACTCAGCCGGAGCCACAACAACAACCTCAAAACACCTCTGGTTACCGTCCAAATCAAGTTAAGTAGGTAGTAATATATAACGTTTTTAAATGTTATTACTATCTTTCCTGTTGTCATTACAAACAGCAGATAACTACTATATACAAAATTGACATACTTCATTGGGCCGACTTCCACCGTAATTCACTATTAATTAATAGTGTCTATTTTACCTAAATGCGGATTTAATTCTTAACGGTTATTAGTCAATTAATTCAACAAAAATTTCCTAATTAACAGTCAAAACTGACTCTATAACGTTGAAATTTGACCCATGTATAAACATAATATCGAATCCAAATTGTTATCTTAGGGTATGAATTAATATCAAAATCGTTATTAATCGAAATAATTTAGTCTAACAACTAAGTATATATTTTAGTCCACTCACCACAGGAAACTTCAAAATAAAATTACAATACTGATTATATTTTTAACAATCTATTATGCCTATTAGCATAAATGTACACCTGTTAAAGACTCAAATCACAACCTAAACTTCCAATAAAATATAGTTATTTCATCATTAAAAGAAGCTAAATTAACAAAAAATCAAAGTACTTTTAATATAATTAAGGTTAAAAATAAGCCTAATTCTTAATTTTATTCTTAAGTTAACTAAGAGTAATTAATGTTGGTACATCAAGTTTAAAGTTAGGATTTGACGGTGATAATATCAATATCAAACAAAATTTTGCTTTTAAACCACATAAAAAATAACCGATTTAGCAGATGTGTGCGCTTAACTAAGTCAATATTGCTTAAAATAAATAAAAATAGTGGCGAAATTTATATTTTTGATCACATTAATTAATATATTTAATCAAGTTTGAATATATTTTAAGTGCTTTTTACATACTTTTAAGATGATTTTTAAAAGTATTAAAAGAAAATTTTATTATAAAACGAAAACAAATATGCCTTTGATAGTTTTGATCATATAAATGTGGATAAAATTAAAAAATTGATCTTTACTTTATAAATCATGATCTAACCTAAAGTTTTATGAAATATGATCACAAGTTACACACAGTTAGATCAAAAGATGTTAGAGGCTGTGGATATATTTATGTATAACCCGTGTAAAAGGCATTTATATCCACTGGATAAAATTTCATCTTTAATACCCTGTGGATAAAACGGTTACTTATACCCAATTTATACATATTTGATCAAGTGTTGCACACATACTTTTATTGACTATAGCTTATTGATCTATATATATAATAACGACTTACTAACAGAAAAGTGGCTGCTTAATAATAGTAATAATAAACAAATATCTAAAAGATCTTATAAATACTAAGGGATCAACAAAGGCTAATTGAATAGTTTTTAAGCATTTTACTTACGCTAAAATCTAGTTAGAATATGTATCCCATTTAGGTGGGTGACATTGATCACATTGATCATTTAGCTTTAGAGGAAAAACATGTTTTATCAACAACATTTCGACGTCATCATTGTCGGTGGTGGTCATGCGGGGACAGAAGCTGCATTAGCATCTGCACGTATGGGAGCAAGTACTCTTTTGCTAACGCACAACATTGAAACACTCGGACAAATGTCTTGTAATCCCGCAATTGGCGGAATTGGAAAAGGCCATCTGGTCAAAGAAATAGACGCCTTAGGCGGTGCAATGGCCATGGCAACTGACAAAGCGGGTATTCAATTTAGAACTTTAAATTCAAGTAAAGGTCCCGCAGTCCGAGCAACACGTGCTCAAGCAGACCGAACGTTATATCGAATTGAAATTCGCAAAATTGTTGAAAACCAAGAAAACCTCACTTTGTTTCAACAATCATGTGATGATCTGATCGTCGATCAGGATCGCGTTGTTGGTGTAGTCACACAGATGGGTCTCAAATTCCATGCTAAGACCGTTGTGTTAACTGTAGGCACCTTTTTGGGTGGTACCATACATATTGGTATGGAAAACTATAAAGGAGGCCGTGCTGGCGATCCTCCTTCGATCGCATTAGCAGACAGACTTCGAGCATTACCATTTCGAGTAGACCGTTTAAAAACTGGAACCCCAGCCAGGCTGGATGCAAGAACCCTTAATTTTGATGTTATGCAAAAACAACATGGTGATACGCCTGTTCCAGTATTTTCGTATATGGGAAAAGCCAGCGATCACCCTCAGCAAATACCTTGTTACATCACACACACTAATGAAAAAACTCACGATATTATTCGAGGTGGTTTAGATAGATCACCTATGTATACCGGTGTAATAGAAGGTGTTGGACCAAGATATTGCCCGTCAATTGAAGATAAGATCCACCGTTTCGCAGATAAAAATTCGCATCAGATATTTGTTGAACCAGAAGGTTTAAATAGCATCGAAGTTTACCCAAATGGTATATCTACAAGCTTACCATTTGACGTTCAAATGAATTTCGTTCGGTCGATCATTGGTTTTGAAAATGCACATATTGTTCGTCCAGGGTATGCGATCGAATATGATTTTTTTGATCCCCGGGATCTGAAACAGACCTTAGAGACCAAATACATAAATGGTTTATTTTTCGCAGGCCAAATTAATGGCACCACAGGTTATGAAGAAGCAGGTGCTCAAGGTTTAATAGCAGGTGCAAATGCCGCGTTACAAGTGCAACAAAAAGAAGAATTTATTCTGCGTCGTGATGAAGCTTACATGGGCGTTTTGATCGATGATCTATCCACTATGGGTACCAAAGAACCTTACCGTATGTTTACTAGTCGAGCTGAATATCGTTTGTTGTTGCGAGAAGATAATGCCGATATTCGGTTAACAGCTAAAGGTTATGATATCGGGCTAGTGGATGAACAACGATGGAAAGCGTTTAATCAGAAATTAGAAGCCATTGAGCTTGAAAGACAAAGACTTAAGTCAACATGGGTTTATCCAGCTCATAGGTCAACAGAAGCATTGAATGTGTTGTTAAAAAATCCAGTTACCAAAGAAAACACTTTAGAAGATTTAATTCGACGTCCAGAGATGACCTATAAAATATTAATGCAAGTGAAAGATTTTGGACCTGAAATCGATAATAAACAAGCTGCGGAACAAGTTGAAATTCAAATTAAGTATGCTGGCTATATAGAACGCCAAAAAGATGAAATTGCTAAAACATTACGCAATGAAAATACTTTAATTCCCATAGACTTTAATTTCAGTCAAATTTCTGGGCTAAGTAATGAAGTGGTAGCCAAGCTAACAGATTCGCGTCCAGAAACTATCGGAAAAGCTGGCAGAATATCAGGCATAACCCCGGCTGCCGTATCATTGTTGTTGGTGTATTTAAAAAAACATGGACTGTTAGTAGGCTCTAGTAATAATCAAAATAAAATTTTAGCCTGATGAGTGACGAACACATTCTACAAAGCGAATTATTAGCAATACTTGAAGATAGTCTGAAAGATAGTGATTTAGTTGTTACTCAAGAGAAACAACTACAATTAATTAATTATGTGCTGTTGATGCATAAATGGAACAAAACGTATAATTTAACGTCTGTGCGAGATCCCCGTGACATGGTGATCAAACATATTGTAGATTCAATTGCTGTCGCTCCCTTTTTAGATAAAATTCGTTATATTGATGTAGGAACAGGCCCAGGATTGCCAGGTATACCGCTGGCAATTATGTGCCCGGATAAGCAGTTTGTGTTACTCGATAGTTTAGGTAAACGTGTTCGGTTTATGAGGCAAGTTGCTTATGAACTGAAAATAGCTAATATTCAACCTGTGCAATCAAGGGTTGAAGATTTTGTCCCTGACGTAGAAATTGATGGAGTATTAAGCAGAGCTTTTGCTTCCCTAAAAGATATGTTGCACTGGTGCCAACATCTGGTAGATTCACACGGTGTTTTTATTGCGTTGAAGGGTCAACTTCCCACCAATGAGCTTGAAGAATTGCCTTTAGGATTTATTTTACAAGAAACAATTAAACTAAACGTACCAGGCCTTGATGGTGAACGTCATATTGTCAAAATTAAGAGACAATAAGTTAGCTAGGAGCTATTCCTGTGACATCTAATTTATTAAATGTCTTTTCTATTCAAGCTTTCTAAATATAAAGTGGACAAATATCTTGGGCAAAATCATTGCAATTGCTAATCAAAAAGGTGGTGTAGGTAAAACCACAACGGCTGTAAATGTAGCGGCTTCAATGGCAGCCACAAAACGAAAAGTTTTATTAATTGATCTCGACCCACAAGGTAATGCGACCATGGGTAGCGGTGTAGACAAGTACAACGTAGAAAACACCTGTTACGAATTGTTAATTGAAGAAAAACCTATTGAAAAAGTATTAATCAAAGAAACGTCGGGTAAATATCACCTTATCGCTGGAAATAGTGACATTACCGCAGCAGAAATAAAATTGATGGAAGTGTTTGCTCGTGAACTGCGGTTACGCAATGCATTAGCACCCGTTAAGGATCTTTATGATTATATTTTTATTGATTGTCCACCATCACTAAACCAACTTACAGTGAACGCTATGGCTGCTGCTGATTCTGTATTAGTGCCTATGCAATGTGAATATTATGCCCTCGAAGGACTCACCGCTTTGATGGACACTATCAAGAAGCTTGCGTCTGTAGTTAATCCGCGATTAAAAATTGAAGGTGTTTTGCGCACTATGTACGATCCTAGAAATAGGCTTGCAAATGATGTTTCGGCTCAACTTAAACGCCATTTTGGTGATCAAGTATACAGAACTGTTATTCCAAGGAATGTACGATTAGCAGAAGCGCCTAGTTTTGGATCACCAGCCATGTATTATGATAGATCGTCTACAGGTGCAAAAGCTTATTTAGCTTTAGCAGGTGAAATATTAAGACGTGAAAAAGCAAATAAAACAACTAATTAAAATTAGTGTTAATAAATAGAATGAACAACACAGAGGACGACATGTCGGCGAAAAAAAGAGGTTTAGGGAGAGGTCTGGACGCGTTATTGGCAACCAGCCAAGCTGGAAAAAGCAGCGATTCAGAATTACCTGAAAACCAAGGAGAATTACAAAAAATTCCTTTAGAATTCTTACAACCTGGTAAATATCAGCCGCGCAAAGACATGTCATCTGAAGCCCTCGAAGACTTAGCCTCCTCCATACGTTCTCAGGGAATTATTCAACCGATTGTGGTTCGTCATATTTCTGAAGATAGATATGAAATTATTGCAGGTGAGAGACGTTGGCGCGCCGCGCAAATAGCACAGTTAGATGTTATCCCCTGTCTGATCAAAGACGTGCCTGATGAATCAGCAGTAGCCATTGCTCTGATTGAAAATATTCAACGTGAAGACCTTAACGCGATGGAAGAAGCACAAGCACTCGATCGCTTGATGGTTGAGTTTGAACTTACTCATCAAGAAGTAGCAACTGCTGTTGGAAAACCTAGAACTACAGTGACTAACTTGTTACGTTTGAATAATCTTAACGACGATGTCAAATTGCTGCTTGAACATGGCGATATTGAGATGGGTCATGCTAGAGCTTTGTTAGCGCTTGAAGGTAATGCGCAAAATCAGGCTGCACAAATTGTTTCAGGTAAAGGTCTGACAGTCCGAGATACTGAAAAACTAGTTCGACGCCTATTGGAACCCGCAAATGAAAATGAACCGGCTAAAAAAGATCCTGATGTACAACGTTTACAAACAAAATTATCTGAAAATCTTGGTGCGCCTGTAAGTATTGCTCACAATGCAAAAGGTAAAGGTAGATTAGTCATTAACTTTTCAAGTCTTGACCAATTAGATGGTATTTTAGGCCATATTAAGTAGATTAATGTTTCATAACACAACAAAATATTAAACATCACAACTACCTATTTTGCAACGTTGATAAAATATGATTAAGTGACGTCATAATAGTTAAGCTCTGATAGGTTTAAATCCAATTATCCCTACAAAAACAAAGGCTTTGTGGGAATGTCCATATTACCTCTTTTATGCAGCAAACTAGACTTTAGTGTTGTAAATTAGCGCCAGTAAAGTATACTTTTGGCGCTTTTTGTTAGGGTTTAAATATATCAGGAACGAAATTGACAACTAGCATGACCCAAGAAGGGCGAAATTTGGCTAGAAATATACTTTTTTTCCAAAGCCTAATTGTCGTCTTTATAGCCTTGCTTTTTACTGTATGTTCAGGTAAATATTCAGGATTATCAGCGCTTTATGGTGGCATGATATGTTTGGTATCAGGAGCAGTTTTTGCTTTTTTAGTGTTTAGATATGCCGGTGCTAGCCAAATTGAGCTAGTAGTGCGGAGTTTTAACAAGGGAAGCAAGCTAAAATTTATTTTTACGATTGTAATGTTTGTTGTGGTCTATAAATGGCCAAATTTACAACCATTACCGCTAATGATTAGCTATATCGTAACTCTAATGGCGCAGTGGCCCATTATTATTATTTTAAGTCGTGTTGAACGTTAACTCATTCGATAACACGACCAATTACATGTTTTTAACTTTAAAATTGTGGATGGAAAAATGGCAGATACAGGCGGCGAACAAAGCGTCAGCGCTTATATTCAGCATCACTTAACTAATGCTTCTGTGGGTGAAGGGTTCTGGACCCTTCATGTAGACACGTTAGCTTGGTCAATAGTGTTGGGTTTAGTGTTTATTCTAAGTTTTCGCTCAGCAGCTAAAAAAGCAACAGCAGGAGTGCCAGGTAAATGGCAGGCTTGTGTTGAGATAGTCGTTGAGTTTGTGGATAGTACGGTTAAAAGTAATTATCATGGCACTAGCCCATTGATAGCTCCATTAGCCTTAACTATTTTTGTATGGGTGTTGTTGATGAATCTGATGGATTTAATTCCAATTGATCTCATTCCTTACATTGCTCAAAACATAGGTGTTTTGATGGGTGTTAACCCTCATGATGTTTATATAAAGTCTGTTCCAACTACAGATACCAGTATGACTTTTGCTTTGTCTATTGGTGTATTTGTCTTAATGATATATTACTCAATAAAAATCAAAGGATTAGGTGGGTTTCTAAAAGAGCTGTACGCCCAACCATTCAACACACCGTGGTTATATCCGTTTAACTTTGTTCTTGAAGTTGTAGGACTAGTGGCTAAACCATTGTCATTAGCGCTGCGCTTATTCGGAAATTTGTACGCTGGTGAGCTTATCTTTATATTGATTGCAGGCACTATGGGATTATGGCAATTACCTGTCCATTTCATATGGGCTACGTTCCACTTATTAATTATACCGCTACAAGCCTTCATTTTTATGATGTTGACCATTGTTTACTTGAGTATGGCGAGCGAAAAACACTGATTATTATGGAAGAGAATTAAAACAGCAGATGCTGGCCTAAGGGCTTAAGGCTGGAAGCCTAAATACAATTTTATACGTTTTATTTTTTAATTTTAACTTAAACACAAAGGTAGAAAATCTATGGAAAACTTAGGTGACTTGTACATAGCAGTTGCAATTATTATTGGTATGGCAGCAGTCGGAACAGCTATTGGTTTTGGTATGTTAGGTGGCAAATTTTTAGAATCTGCTGCTCGTCAACCAGAACTTTCTAACCAACTACAAACTAAAATGTTTATTGTAGCGGGTCTTATCGATGCTATCGCAATGATCGGTGTTGCCATCGCTCTTTATATGTTGTTCGTGCTTGGTGCTCAATAGTAGTTATCCATCTCTTTTAACGAACTATTAAGGAGGAGCGGCCGTGTTACCAAATGCCACACTGATTGGTAATCTAATAGCATTTACTGTGTTTGTGATGTTCTGCATGAAATATGTATGGCCTCCAATCATCGGTGCTATTGAAGATCGCCAAAAGAAAATAGCTGACGGCTTAGCTGCATCTGAAGAGGGTGAAAAAGCTCTTGAAGTTGCTCAAGTAGAAGTCGATGCTCAGCTTAAAATTGCTAAATCGCAAGCAGCAGAAATTATTGAGCAAGCCAAAAAGCGTGGGTCAACTATTGTTGATGAAGAAACGCAACGTGGCCATTCCGAGCGTGAAAAAATCATCGCGCAAGGACACTCAGAGATCGAAGCAGAAAGAAACCGCACAAAAGAAGAGTTACGTAAACAAGTAGCTACTTTGGCTGTTGCCGGCGCTGAAAAGATCTTAGGGCGCGAAATAGATGCTGCGGCACAAAGTGACATAGTTGCAAAACTTGTCGCTGAACTATAGGGGAGAATGAGCTATGTCTGAATGGACTACTATCGCTCGCCCTTACGCCAAAGCTGCGTTCGATTACGCGGTCGAGAGTAAAAACATTGCACATTGGCAAGAAATGCTATTTTTTGCTGCTGAGATTTCTAAAAACGATACCATAAAGTCTCTATTGACTGGTTCGTTAGCAGTTGAAAAGCTTGCAGAAATTTTTAATGGCGTGTGTGGTGAACAACTCGACCTACAGGGTCAGAACTTCATGAAAGTTTTGGCTGAAAATAGACGTTTACAAGCGCTTCCAGATATTTCTATATTGTTTAATCAGTTTAAATCTGATTTTGAAAAAGAAATTGACGTTGATATTACTTCAGCTGTCAAACTTAACAAAAAGCAACAAACAGATATCAGCAAGTCTCTAGAAACACGTCTTGCACGTAAAGTTAAGCTAAATTGTAGCGTGGATCCTGAATTGATAGCCGGTGTACTTATAAAAGCCGGTGACACAGTTATTGACGGTTCACTTCGAAGTAAATTAAACCGTCTATCAGACGCGTTACAAGCATAACGGGGAAAAGAGCATGCAACTGAATTCCACTGAAATTGCAGAACTAATCAGACAACGTATTGAGAAGTTCGAAGTAGTAAGTGAAGCTCGTAATGAAGGAACTATTGTTGGTGTAACCGACGGTATTATTCGTATCCATGGCCTTGCAGATGTAATGCAAGGCGAAATGATTGAGCTTCCAGGTAATCGTTACGCAATCGCATTGAACCTAGAGCGTGACTCTGTAGGTGCGGTTGTTATGGGTCCTTACGCTGACTTACAAGAAGGCGTAAAAGTTAAATCATCTGGACGTATCTTAGAAGTACCAGTAGGTCGAAATCTACTTGGTCGTGTAGTCAACACTCTAGGTGCACCTATTGATGGCAAAGGCGCCATCGATGCTGATGGTTATGAGCCTGTAGAAAAAATTGCACCGGGCGTTATTGAACGTCAATCGGTTGATCAACCTATTCAAACTGGTTATAAATCAGTTGATGCCATGATCCCAGTGGGTCGTGGGCAGCGTGAATTAGTTATCGGTGACCGTCAAACAGGTAAAACAGCGTTTGCGATTGATGCCATCATCAATCAAAAAGATTCAGGTGTTAAATGTATATATGTTGCGATTGGCCAAAAGGCTTCAACTATTGCCAACGTAGTACGTAAGTTAGAAGAACATGGCGCTATGGCTCATACTATAGTGGTTGCCGCTTCTGCATCAGAATCAGCAGCATTACAATACTTGGCACCTTACTCTGGTTGTACTATGGGTGAGTATTTCCGTGACCGCGGTGAAGATGCGTTGATTGTATATGATGACTTGTCTAAACAAGCTGTTGCTTATCGTCAAATTTCACTATTGTTACGTCGCCCGCCAGGTCGTGAAGCGTATCCTGGAGATGTTTTCTATCTTCACTCACGTCTTCTTGAACGTGCTGCACGCGTGAATGACAAATATGTTGAACGTTTCACCAAAGGTGAAGTTAAAGGCAAAACAGGCTCTTTGACTGCATTACCTATTATTGAAACCCAAGCAGGTGATGTATCAGCATTTGTACCCACTAACGTTATTTCAATTACTGATGGCCAAATCTTCCTAGAGACAGATTTGTTCAATGCGGGTATCCGTCCAGCGGTTAATGCTGGTATTTCGGTATCTCGTGTGGGTGGTGCAGCGCAAACCAAAATTATCAAGAAGCTAGGTGGCGGAATTCGTCTAGCCCTGGCTCAGTATCGTGAATTAGCGGCATTCTCGCAGTTTGCATCTGACCTTGATGACGCAACGCGTGCACAACTTGAACACGGTGAGCGCGTAATGGAATTAATGAAACAAAACCAATATGCACCGCTTTCGGTTGCTGACATGGGTGTTTCATTGTTTGCTGTTGAAAAGGGTCATTTACAAGACGTTGAATTATCTAAAATTCTAGATTTTGAAGCCTCTCTACACTCCTTTATGAACAGTGAATATAGCGAGCTGATGAACACTATCAATACAACGGGTAATTTCGACAAAGAAATTGAAGCGACGTTAAATGCAGCTCTAGAGAAATTTAAAGCAACACAAACGTGGTAATCAATTAGACCATGACTCTCTTTTTACAAGAGAGTCATGGTCAATATGTTGAATAATCGGAGATAGAGTTTATGGCTAGCGGTAAAGAGATAAAAGGTAAGATCGGCAGTATTAAAAATACTCAGAAGATTACCAGCGCTATGGAAATGGTTGCAGCGTCTAAAATGAAAAAGGCGCAAAACCGTATGGCTTCAGGTCGTCCATATGCTGAGAATATTCGAAATGTCATCGGTCACCTAGCAAACGCTAACCTTGAATATCGCCATCCTTATTTGGAAGAACGCGAAGTAAAACGCGTTGGTTATATTGTGATTTCAACTGATCGTGGATTATGTGGTGGTTTAAACACTAACGAATTCAAGATGGTAGTGAAAGATGCAAAAAAATGGCAAGAGCAAGATGTTCAAGTTGATTTTGCTGCATTAGGTGCTAAATCTGTTGCCTTTTTTAACCGTTTCGGTGGCAGTGTTTTAGCTGCTGAATCAGGTTTGGGTGATGCACCAACTATGAATGAAATCATTGGTTTAGTGCGTATTATGTTGGATGCATTTAATGACGGAAAAATAGACCGGTTATATTTGGTATTTAATAAGTTTGTAAATACCATGGCGCAAGAGCCGCAGATAGATCAATTGTTGCCTTTGCCTAAATCTGAAGAAAAAGAATTACAACACCGTTGGGATTATATATATGAACCTGATCCAAAACCTATCCTAGATATGTTATTGGTTAGATTTATTGAGTCTCAAGTGTATCAAGGCGTTGTTGAAAATGGTGCATCTGAGCAAGCTGCTCGTATGGTGGCCATGAAAGCAGCAACAGATAACGCAGGTGACATCATTGATGACTTGCAATTGATATACAACAAGGCACGCCAAGCAGCAATCACACAAGAAATCAGTGAGATTGTAAGCGGCGCGGCAGCGGTGTAGGCAATGGTTTTAGAATTTAAGAGGAATTAACATGAGTCATGGTAAGGTCGTCCAAATAATTGGCGCCGTAGTGGATATTGAGTTTCCACAAGATTCGGTTCCAAAAATATATAACGCTTTGCGAATTACCGAAGGTGATTTGCAAGGTTTGACCTTGGAAGTACAACAGCAATTAGGTGGTGGCGTAGTGCGTACCATCGCAATGGGTTCCACTGACGGTTTGCGTCGTGGACTAGCTGTAGAAAACAGTGGTCAATCAATTCAGGTTCCAGTTGGCGTAGCCACATTGGGTCGTATCATGGATGTACTGGGTAACCCTATTGATGAAGCGGGCCCTATCGGTGAAGAAGAGCGCATGTCTATTCACCGTGAAGCACCTACTTACGAAGAACAATCAATGTCGGTTGAACTACTTGAAACAGGTATCAAAGTTATCGACTTGGTTTGCCCGTTTGCTAAAGGTGGTAAAGTTGGATTGTTCGGTGGTGCTGGTGTAGGTAAAACTGTCAACATGATGGAGCTTATCCGTAACATTGCTATCGAGCATAGCGGCTACTCAGTATTTGCTGGCGTAGGTGAGCGTACTCGTGAAGGTAACGATTTCTATCACGAAATGAACGACTCAAACGTACTAGACAAAGTATCCCTAGTATATGGTCAAATGAATGAGCCTCCAGGTAACCGTTTACGTGTTGCTTTGACGGGTTTAACCATGGCGGAAAAATTCCGTGATGAAGGTCGTGATGTTCTGTTCTTTGTAGATAACATCTACCGTTACACTCTAGCGGGTACAGAAGTATCTGCACTGCTTGGTCGTATGCCATCAGCTGTAGGTTATCAGCCTACCCTAGCTGAAGAAATGGGCGTATTACAAGAGCGTATCGCATCAACTAAAACAGGTTCAATTACTTCAATCCAAGCGGTATACGTACCTGCGGATGATTTGACCGATCCATCACCTGCTACAACATTTGCTCACTTGGATGCGACGGTTGTATTGTCACGTGATATTGCGTCTTTAGGTATTTACCCTGCGGTTGACCCACTTGATTCTACTTCTCGTCAACTTGACCCACTTGTTATTGGTCAAGAGCATTACGACACAGCACGTGGTGTGCAGTCAGTATTGCAACGTTATAAAGAATTAAAAGACATCATCGCTATTTTAGGTATGGATGAACTCTCTGAAGAAGATAAGCTTTCAGTATCGCGAGCTCGTAAAATTCAGCGTTTCTTGTCACAACCTTTCTTCGTAGCAGAAGTATTTACTGGTTCACCTGGTAAATATGTTTCTTTGAAAGATACAATCATTGGTTTTAGCGGCATCTTGAATGGTG
>JBNMPD010000011.1:0-31012 GCA_051276225.1 Flavobacteriales bacterium | reverse complement strand
CTGCAATTCTACCACTGTCATGTCTAATTTTAAAATGGACCCGTTCCTGTTCACTTCAAAAGTGACATTATTGCCAGGCACCGTAGCTGCAATATAGTCTAGGGTATCGCGAATACTAATAGCTGGAATGTCGTTTACGGATAAAATCAAGTCTCTAACCTGTAAACCACCCAATGCGGCTGGGCTGCCCTGACCTATAGCTGTCACCATTATCCCAGCGCTTTTTGGTCCTGCCTGCCCTACAAAACCAAGTGCTCCACGTGTGACCTTACCAGTGGAAATTATTTCATTCAAAACTTTATTCGCTAAATTATAAGGTACTGCAAAAGAAACGCCATCAACCGATTCAACTCGGCTACGACTAATGCGAGTTTTGAAACTTGCATTATTAATTCCTATTAAAAAGCCTTCACTATCAACAAGAGCTCCACCAGAGTTACCTTCGTTAAGCGCTGCGTCTGTCTGGATATAATCGAAGTAATTATTTAATTCATTGTTACTGATCCGGCTAACAATGCCTTTTGTGACTGTTTGTCCTAAGTTGTAGGGATTACCTAACGCTAACACAACATCACCTACTAAAGTGTTAGGTTCATCTAGTTGAGGAATAGGGTGCAGATTTTCTGCTGTTACACTCAGTACTGCCAAATCTGTTACCTGGTCGTAACCAACAATTTGTGCCTCTTCGAAGCGTCCATCTTGAAGTCCCACTATGATCAGCTTAGCGTTGGCAATAACGTGGTAACAAGTCAAAATATAACCACTTGACGTCATCACTACGCCAGAACCCAAACTATTTCGTTCTACCGGCCGTCTCCGATTATAACCAGCACTGTCGATACTAGTACTGTATATGTTTACTACAGCTGGACCAGCAGCATTGACAGCTGCGTTAAAGCTTAATTTTGTAGAGGGATTAGTATTGGTAAATAGTGTTAGGGGAAGGCCACTCCCTTGACGTAAATCAGGAACTAAAAGTAAGATGATCGACGAAATTATCACGCCAATAAGAATAGATTTTAATAAAAAAGATAAAGTTTTTTGCACGGGAAGTATTAAGCGTGTTTGCGTTAGATAAAATAAATAATAACATTGTAAACAGTGAGTTGATAGCGGAACTAAGCTCTAGTGCCGCTATCACTGGGAGGTTTCTATGAACGGATCACCAAATATAAAGATGAGATGCCACGCTTTACATTAAGAGCGATAACACCTTTTGCCTCGTCTAGCTCTGCACGCAATTGCAACAAATTATCAACTTTATTACGATTAATACCAATAATTACGTCTCCATCTTGCAAGCCGATACGAGATGCTGGAGAACGCGCTTCAAGATTCGAAATGACTATCCCACTATCACCTTGTTTGGTTTGACCATTAGCAAGGGTCGCCCCTTCCAAAGCAGGGTGTATTTCTTTAGCAATAACAACGTTCTGTGCTGCATCACTAAGAATAACATCGATTTTTTCGCGTTTTCCTTTGCGTAATATGGTTAATTCCAACTCAGCACCAGCACCTCTACTTGCCACTTTTGCCCGTAATTCTTGAAAACTCACTACAGATCTACCATCAATCTCTACAATAATATCACCGGCCTTAATACCACCTTTTTCAGCGGCAGAATCTGGTGAAACTTCGCTTACAAATGCACCTTGATTGACATTAAGATTCATCGCATCAGCTAAACCAGAATCAATGTCTTGACCCATAATACCAAGTAATCCACGACGCACTTCACCAAACTCAATAATCTGATCGACCAAATTTTTCATCATATTAGTTGGAATAGCAAAACCAATTCCAACATTGCCGCCATTAGGTCCAAAAATGGCAGTGTTAATACCTACTAGTTCACCACGAAGGCTGACTAAAGCACCACCTGAATTGCCACGATTAATCGCTGCATCAGTTTGAATAAAGTTTTCGTAGCCTCCTATATTTAGCCCCGACCGACCTAAAGCGCTCACAATACCCGATGTCACAGTCTGGTTTAATCCGAAAGGGTTTCCAATCGCCACAACAAAATCACCAACCCGCAATTCATCAGAATCAGCGAGGGGCATAGCTATTAACTCATTAGGATCTATTTTTAATAACGCAATATCACTTTGCTCATCCGCGCCCAGTTTTTTTGCTTTAAATTCACGACCATCTGTTAGTTTAACGGTAATTTCATCAGCATTATCAACTACATGATTATTTGTTACCACGTAGCCTTGTTCGGCATCGATGATCACACCGGAACCTAACCCTTTAAAAGGTCTTTCTTGTAATTGCTCGTCTGAACCACCAAAAAAATGTTTAAACATTTCGGGCACACGTTGCCGAGAAACCTGGGTACCTTCAACGGATATGCTGACAATTGCAGGCGTGGCTTGGTCTAACATGGGGGCGAGACTGGGTATCTCATTTTTATCAGTTGAAAAAAATGGTAATGCACCGTGAGACTCTAAATTGACCGACATGCTCGCTGCAATTATACAAAAAGACCCAACAAAACGTTTTACTACTTTATTCATCGATTATCATCTCCAACATCTAAATTAAACAATATAAGGAGTGTCATGGGCACAAAAAAGTTCCTTATTTGGTTTCTTTAACCGGTGATTTTTCAGTGCCTGAAAACAACCCTGAGCTTTGTGAAGAAAAATCTAATGGCTGTGTACCTGCACTGGATTTCTCACGAGTTGGTTTAGTGCTTTTATTACGTAAATAAGCCGTTGCATGTTCCCCAAAGTAATTCAATGAACCTTCTGGACCTGTCTGCTGGCTGATAAGTAACTGCTCATAATCTTCAACACGCTGCTTTAACGAGGCTGATTGTGCGATTAAGTTATCTGCAATCTGTCTAGTCTCTTGTACATGATTTACAGCTTGCTGGTTCATTAATTCTTGAATAGTTTGCTCACTTGCTACTTTATCCAAGGTGCTAGTATTTTTTTGATTAAAAAATTTGGTAACAAAAAAACCAATGATCCCACCAACAAGTAACAACAATAATCCTACTAACCAATCCATAAACACCTCTGTTTCTCTACTTGTTTCCAACCACCCGACACTCTACTATTTAATGATTTGTAGATTAATGTCCATGAGCAATCACATAATATTTGTTATTATACGCCCAGCATTTTCAATGCGGTCATTTTATTTGTATTCAAGTGTTAAAAACACTCAATAGCGAAAGGAAAAACACCGAAGAATGATTGAGTTCACGCCATGGCAAAAATATCAAACTGATCTCCAAGATCCTTTATTCCAATATGATACTGCACAAGAAAAGGCAGTCAAAGAACTGCAACGCTTATACGATGAACTTACTCACCCTGAGAAAAAACGTACATGGAGAGTAAAATTACAAAGTAAATTTGGCAAAGGTATGAGTAAACCTTCAATTCAGGGTTTATATTTTTGGGGAGGTGTAGGGCGCGGGAAAACCTATTTGGTTGATACATTTTATGAATGTTTGCCCTTTAAGAGAAAAATGCGTATCCATTTTCATCGCTTTATGTACAGGGTGCATCAAGAGATGAAAATGTTAGAAGGCCAATCCGACCCATTAAAAATTATTGCCAAGACATTCGCCAAAGAAACCAAAGTGATATGTTTTGATGAGTTTTTTGTCTCTGACATAACAGATGCCATGATTTTAGGGACCTTAATGGAAGAACTTTTTGGCCATGGTATAGTGTTAGTCGCCACATCAAACATAATTCCAGATGACCTTTATCGAAATGGTCTGCAGCGAGCGAGATTTCTGCCAGCGATTGAATTAATTAATCAAAACACACGTATTGTAAATGTGGACAGTGGCATAGATTATCGCCTACGAACGTTAGAGCAAGCAGAAATTTTTCATTATCCATTAGACAATCAAGCCAACCAAAATTTACATAAATATTTTAAGCAGTTGGCACCCGAACTCGGAACAATGGATCAAGAGATTGAAATCGCGGGTCGCACGATCCCAACGCTGCATTTTGCTGACGGTGTTGTCATGTTTGATTTTCGAGCCGTTTGTGATGGTCCGCGCAGTCAAACGGATTATATGGAAATAAGTCGCCTCTATCACACTGTATTGATTGCTAACGTAGAACAAATGGGTAAAACAATAGACGATATTGCCCGTCGTTTTATCGCTATGGTGGATGAGTTTTACGAGCGTAATGTGAAGTTGATTATGTCAGCTGAGGTGTCCATGGAAACACTTTACTTAGATGGTCAACTTAATTTTGAATTTAGACGCTGCCTAAGTAGGCTTAATGAGATGCAGTCTCATGCTTACCTTGCATCGCAGCACATTCCTTAATAGAAGGATAAGTTGTCGAATGAGTTTTGTTATCTGACTTGAATATCTATAAAATCCAACCTATTAATCTAATCGGGCCGGTAGCTCTAGACTGGTTAGAAGTAAATAACTATCAAAAGAGAATAAACAAATGGGCAGAAAGTTTGAAGTACGTAAAATCTCCATGGCTAAGACTGCTGGAGCAAAAACAAAAGTCTATTCTAAGTATGGTAAAGAAATTTATGTCTGTGCTAAAAATGGTGGAATAGATCCTCAGGCAAATTTATCTCTACGCCGCTTAATCGAAAAAGCTAAAAAAGACCAAGTGCCCAGTCATGTTATCGATAAAGCGATGGATAAAGCAGCAGGCGGGGCGGGTGAAGATTATGTCCCTGCCCGTTATGAAGGTTTTGGTCCTGGAGGATGTATGGTGATTGTTGATTGTTTAACCGACAACAACAACCGGACTATTACTGATGTTCGAAATTGTTTTACTAAAACAGGCGCTAAATTGGGTGTTGAAGGTTCAGTAGGGCATGTGTTTGATCACCAAGCGGTGTTTGCCTTTAAAGGTGACGATGAAGATGCAGTGCTTGAAACGTTGATGGAAGCGGACGTGGATGTTACTGAAGTAGAGTGTGAAGAAGGAGTCGTCACTGTTTATGCTCCGCATACAGAATACAATAATACACGTACCGCACTAACAGATGAAAGCCCAGATATCGAATTTGAGGCAGAAGAAATAACATTTATCCCACAAACAGAATCTGTTGTTAGCGGCGATGATGTCGCCACTTTTGACAAATTTATGGATATGTTGGAAGACTGTGACGATGTGCAACACGTTTATCATAATGCAGTGGTTAACAGAGACTAATTTTTAAGTACATAAGCTTTTAAATGTAATAAAAGCCTTCTTTTTTGAGCTTTTTGTTTACAGAGAACTGCGGTTGCGTGAAGTCAGAAAATAGCAGCTAGTGAGTACAAAAGGCTAAGGAATTCCACTACCAAGTGCTCAGAGAAAAAATTGGAAGCTAAAAGCAAAAAATATCTGTGTCTTCTGTGGTTCATTTTTTTTGAGAGGTGCAGACGTCTAATTTAACTATTTAGATCGAAGGCTGGTAGTGTTTGTAGCCAGTCAGCCCTGAGTCTTTAATCTAAAACTAAGTATCTATCTTATCCGCTTTTACTTTAAAAGTTCTGTAGCCTCTGTGGTAGAAATCTTGTAGCTTTTAAAATTTGAACAATCATATTTCTAGTTTAACAATCTGATCGAGCAGACCAATCATTAGTTTTGTACCTGTACCAGATGCAATACCATCAAATACGTTTTCAACATTTTTGCCGTGTTGACCGCCCGCTAGATCACTAATTGAACGAATAATCACCCAGTCTACGTCGTTAACAAAACATATTTGTCCTACCGCAGCAGATTCCATTTCAGTTACTTGGGCGCTATACACTCGTTGTAACCAATTACGATATTCAGCATTATCAAGAAACACCGAACCTGTTACACCATTTCCGCCAATTTTGATTTGAATAGGTTTACCTGAGGGCATATTGATTGGACTCACTGCTTTCACAGCTTTTTTGGCTAGCTCAATTAATTCAGGTGTGGCTGTGAAATAAGGCATATTCTTAGGTTTATCCCAACCCTGTTTAATTATTTCCATTTCTTCTGGGTGAATATAACCAAAGTTTTCATAAGCGGGAGCATGAGGATCTCGTTTGCGCCTTTCTTTGTACCTTTCAAGTGCATTTTCATAATAATCAGGTAATACATAGCTACCGAATTCTTTTGGATCAGGATTCACATAAACTGACTCATCATGAAAGTACCAACGTTCCGGTACAGAAATATCACCAGGTTGAAAATCAGGATTGACGGCACCTGCAATACCCATCATCACGACTCGGTCAATGGGGAAATAATCCAGTGCCATCTGCATAGTCATCGATGCATTGGGTACACTTATACCAGTGGTAAATATCACCACAGGCTCTCCTTTATAAGAACCCAGTTGGTATTTGACTCCCTTAATAGTCAAGGTTTGATCGATTTGAGCATCATCCAGTTGACTAAATGCTTGGTCAATGGCTTTAATTTCTGGAGCGTAAGCGGCAACAATCGCTGTCCATTTATTTTTATCTGAAAATTCTTTTGGGCCATAAGCGCTAATATCTTTTGCAAAAGAACTGTGTGCGAATACTAAGGCGCTAGAAATAACAAAAAAATAGAAACTGAGTTTTTTAAACATAGTAAGTTTACTCTTGTATAAAATGTAACGGTGCATTGTAAAAGTGCAAAGCAATAGTAGAAAATGGTTAAGTCGGAATTATTTTCCGTGACTGCACCAACTTAGAGAGCTTTTTATCTCAGGCGATAATGTATGGGAAATTCATGCCATTAGTTGTATGTGTGCACTTACTCGCAAAAAAATTATTTGCCTATTAAGCGCAGAAACTCGTTACGGGTAGCATCAGATGTGCGCATAGAGCCCAACATTACTGAGGTGATCATTGAAGAGTTTTGCTTTTGAACACCGCGCATCATCATACACATGTGTTTACCTTCCATGATAACACCTACACCTGTAGCTCCTGTCACTTTTTGCACTGCATCGGCGATTTGTTTAGTTAAGCCTTCTTGGATTTGTAAACGTCGCGCATACATATCTACGATACGGGCAAACTTTGATAATCCCAATACTTTGCCATTAGGTAGATAGGCAATATGACAACGACCGATAAAGGGTAAAATATGATGTTCACACAACGAATAGAACTCGACGTCTTGGATTATAACCATTTCATCGGTATCTGCTTCGAAAATCGCCCCATTTACAACGTCCTCTAAATTTTTTTGATAACCATCAGTTAAAAACTGCATTGCTTTGGCTGCACGTTTGGGCGTATCGATCAGTCCACCACGACTCACGTCTTCTCCTAGGATTGAAAGAATATCTGTGTAGTGACCGGCTAATTTATCTGGCATGTAATTTGACTCTTCGATGAGTGGTATGAATTGAATATGAGCATATGATACTGAGATAACTCATAATTAGATAATCGATGATAACATTTTCTGAGGAGAGGATTAAATACCGCCGTCATATTTATGTCTGCTGAATAACAAACTGATTTAAGGTTTTTTACTTTTTTTGAATTAATAGTTAGATTGAAAGCCAGATTTCTTACATATGCTGCTCAAGGGCGAGTTTCGCCTCTTACGAAGGCTTGAGCGTAACCTTCATATGCCAGATACTCTTAATATTGTGCAAATACTGAATGCGTCTAAGCTGCTAAATACTTAAGGCGTTTGTGGTTGACATCCATGTCGCTTTTCCTGTTCTGAGCTTACTTTAAATCGTAAACACTAGGTCATGCTCAAAAATATTTTACAATTGCTAGAACAATAATAGCCAAAACAATCAAAACTGGCGCTTCATTTAAAAAACGGTAGAAACGTGACGAATGAGTATTTTGATCTTTAGCAAATTTTCCTACCAGCACAAACAAATAGAAATGATAGAAATATAAAACAATGACTAAGGTAAGTTTAATGTGTAACCATTTAGATGCTACAAACCATTCTTTGCCATATAAACTTATCAACCACACACCAAATACTAACGTTAATAAGGCAAAAGGCGTAACAAAATACCATAACCGCTTCTCCATTATCTTGAACTGATCTTTAACTGCTTGGACATCCGTTTGAGCGTGATACACCATCAGTCTAGGCAAATAAAATAAGCCTGACATCCAAGCAACCATAAAAAAAACATGTAATGCTTTTATCCAAAGTAAGGTCATTGTGCTTCCTAGTAGCTCGCTTTATGTAGGTGATAGCTGAGTGTTTTCCAAGTAATAACACCTACAATTTCTTCTGCTGTGGTTGAAAACACATACACAGCACCATATCTGTTGACTTCAAGTAAGCTATACACTTCAGCTAGGGTAGCTTGAAAGCTGACTCCTTGCATTGGAATAAAGGTTAGACGTACTGTTTCACCGTTTTCTTCTTTGTCATATTCCACTAATGAATATTCAGTGTAACCATTGGTATTAACTGAATATTTGACTACGGCGCTATGATGTTCATTACATAAGGTACTTATTAGCCGTTCGTTGTTTTTATTTTCTTCACTGTTTTCTTCATTATTTTTTTCACTATATTCATGAGCTTCATTAAACAATTGGAATTCTTTGTTCATTACAGCTAACACACCAGTCTTTTGTAGCGATTCCATAACCGAAGAAATAGTGTAAGGTAATTTTTGATAATCTAATTGCTGCGTGAAGATAGAGCTGTTACCTAAAAACTGTGTAGATGTTACATACGCAGGTACTATTACAAGGATCGTTGGTAGGATCATCTCTGGACTATAAGATAACTCCATCACGGCTGACAAAGCTGCCAGTGGCGCATGAATGACGGCGGTCATCAGCCCTGCCATTCCTAATAATGAAAAACTACCATTTAAATCACTTACATCATCTAAAAAGAAGCCAAGTGGAAAAGCAAGTACTACACCACTGAGCATGCCAATAACAAATACTGGGCCTATTAACCCACCAGGTATACCAAGGCCAATAGCAAAGATAGTTAATAAGAACTTCGCCGCCACCACTCCAATAAGTAGCTGAATATTTTCATTTTGGGCGATTAAAACGTGTGTAGAATGAAAATGTGCAGCTAGTGCATCCGGCAATATATATCCTACTGCGCCGGTAATTAGCCCCGCAATTAATAATCGACGCGCCATACTGATATGGCTAAAACTCCTGATGACCAGCATCAATGTTTTATTAAACAAAGTGGCTAAGCAGCCAAGTAGGATGCCAAAGATGATTAGGTATATGTATATCCAGCGGCTAAAATCATGGAATTGAATAAAAGACAGTTCTTGTATCTCACCAAAGACAATTCGTGTTAATACAGTACCGCAAGCGGCCGCGAGCATAACGGGAATAAAAATATGAATTTTGTATTCCCGCAACACGACTTCCATCACAAAAATTACGGCTGCAAAAGGTGTGTTGAATGAAGCAGAAATACCAGCTGCAATACCACATCCAGACAAAATACGAATACTGTTGTGTGGGAATCTCAACCATTCGCCAAAGAAACTGCTGCCGAATGCACCTAAATGTACAGATGGCCCTTCGCGGCCCACTGAAAAACCACTTACTAACGCTAAAGTGCCCCCAAAAAATTGGTTGATGGCTGTCCTAAAGGGAATGTGCCCGAAGTAGTGTTTGACTCTGTGGATGACAAAAGGTATGCCCATACGATAATGCTTAAATCCTGTCAGATAAGCGATAAGCACTATCACTACAGAGGCTATACAAGGCAGGAGAAAGCGAAGGTAAGGGTCTAGAGCACCAAATTCATTTAACTCTGGTAAGAATAATCCTTGCAGCCATTCAACACTTAAACGAAATAAAATGATTAAGGAGGCGGCACAAATTCCACCCACAATACCGATGATACACAACTGGATAGATGTGCGTGGTGTGGCAAGTTCTTGTCTAAAAGCGTTGAGGTTCACAATTACAAACTGACTAATAACTGAGAGAAGAAACAGTTTATCACAAGCCATTGTATTTTATAGAGTTAATATTTTTAGCATAATCAAAAGGCTGAATATTTGATAAATCAATCAACTATTTGAAACAACTAAATGATAATATGTAGTTCAATTAAAGAGGTTTGTAGCTTTTAATGGGCATAATTTAAAAAGGGCATAAGTTGATTGTTTCTGAACTAAAGAAAAAACTTGGTGCGTTTCAGTTTTATTTGATTCTTATAGCGATGATTGCAGCCATTTTGTATCTAGGTTTTTTCTGGGGTAATACATATTACACTCAACAACAAATGACAATTTCTACTCATGAAAAAAGTATTCGAAATCTTAAGTTAGAAAATGAACAACTGACCAAAAATTTTAATATTTTAGGGGTTGAACTTGAAGTTGCAAAACTGACTCAGCAACAACATTTTGTTGAAATTGGGAAAAGTGTTGATGTTGAAAATGAGTTACGCACTCAACTCGCCTTTTATCAACAAGTGATGGCTCCAGAATTGGACGAACAAGGCTTTCTGATTGAGGGATTTAATCTAGAGCCTGCGTTAAGTGATAATTCTTTTCGATTCGAATTAGTCTTGATGCAACAAAATAAAACTAAAAATACCCTTAAGGGGAATTTAAACGTTACCTTGATAGGCAGTGAAAAAGGTGAGGCTAAGCAATACTTGATTGATGGCTTGTTATCCGATCAAGAGCAAAAAAGTTTGACATTTAGCTTTAAATATTTTCAGGTGATTGAGGGTGAAATTAGATTGCCAGAAGATTTTCAACCAGAACAAGTATCCGTACACGCCACTATTTTTCAATTTAGACGTAAGAAAGGCGAGTTAACCACAGTATTTGATTGGACGTTTACCCCCAACTAGGGAGAGCACAACTAAGTAGGCATTAATTAGTCTTAGTGAATACTTGACCATATTAGTCAGGTACTAGATAATCCACACAATTAAAGTTATTTCATTTTTAACGAGGCAAGTTATGACAGTGCAAATTGCGTTACCTATTGAATTTTCTGATGCCGCTGCTAGAAAAGTTAAGACTTTGGTGGATGAAGAAGAAAATCCAAATTTAAAACTACGGGTGTATGTAACCGGTGGTGGCTGTTCTGGTTTCCAATATGGGTTTACCTTTGATGAAAAGGTTAATGAAGGCGACACTACTATCGATAAAAATGAAGTGACGTTAGTGGTCGATCCTATGAGTCTGCAGTATTTAGTCGGCGGTGAAGTGGATTATACTGAAGGGTTAGAAGGCTCTCGCTTTTTAGTGACTAATCCTAATGCAACGACTACATGTGGTTGTGGGTCTTCATTTACTGTTTAGTAGCGTCTTATTAATCAGTAACAAAAAAGCCAGCTGAAACAACTGGCTTTTTATTACAAGTATTCAAAATTTAATTATTAGTGCTTTCAAATATCTTATCTGCAGAAGCGGCTACAAAGCCTTGATATAAATTGCCAGAACCCATTGGGTAACGTTGTGCGAATTCATAAAAACAGCTTGGTATTGTCTTCTTTCCATTGGAAAACTTAACTTCTATCCTGTCTGCCATAGTGGATGACTGAGCCAATAACACCTCTGGGCCACCCTTAATTTCGCCACCTGCAGAATTTAAAATAAACCCTGACTCTCTGAGTAAGGTATTCATCTGTTCCAGTGATTTAAAATGCTCCATATGATTTAAACTCACTGTAAAGTGATTGGCTCTAAATCCCCAAACTGACATCCAAGCTGCATATTCAGAATGTGCGGCTAGCACGTCATATTCTTGGGTATCGATTTGCCAATGTGTCCCTGAATACAAAAAATCGTCTTTCAAAGCTTGATTGTTAGCGATGTTATCAACCATTTTATAGACAATCTGTTGGACATCAAGGGGCATTTCTTCAACAAGTAGTTCACTGATAAACACTTTGGGGTTGGTGTCGTCAGCATGCTCAAAGTGTTTAGCGCGTAGCTTTTTTTCAGCAAAGTCATACTGACCTTGTTCTGTGTAACCTAACGTAAGAAAATGTGCTGCAAGTTTATCTAAGTTAATCTTTTCTATATTAAAAGTACGTAACGCAATATGGTCATTAACTAGCTTGGTACTCTTATCTGAATGCCCTGACTCACACTCTTCTAATAAGTCGTGTACTTTTTTTGCAGAAGGCGTAATGGTTAAATAGTCTTGCCATAAATGGCTAAATAAACTGTCTATTTTGTTATGCATAGCGCTAATACCCTTGTCCTATTATTCAATGCTTAATCCTGGGCTCAAGGTATCTGGTAATGTTAATTTCTCTAGCTCCACTGAAGCAACAGGATAAGCACAGTAGTCAGCCGCATAGTAAGCACTCGCTCTGTGATTGCCACTATCGCCAATTCCACCAAAAGGTGCTGCACCACTGGCGCCAGTAATAGGTCTATTCCAGTTAACTATACCTGCACGAATGCGCTGATAAAAATGTTGGTAATCTGCTTGGTTATCAGCCAATAAACCAGCAGATAAACCAAAGCTAGTATTGTTAGCTTCATCTATAGCCTGATCAAAATCACTGTAACGAATAACTTTAAGTAAAGGGCCAAAATGTTCTTCATCTGGCATATCGTTAAGGATGTCAGTCACGTCAATAATACCAGGACTAACAAAACCAGACTCAGTATCTAGATGCTTAAGCTCGACTAAAGGCTTCGCGCCAAGAGCGACCAATTGTTGTTGTGCTTTGACCATTAAAGACGCTGCATGTTGTGAAACCATTGCGCCCATAAAAGGTTGTGCCTCGGCATCGTACATGCCCACTTGAATAGTGTTGGTTGCTTCAATCAATTTGTTAATAATGACATCACCAGCCTCACCTTGTTGAATAAACAAACGGCGGGCACACGTGCAACGTTGCCCTGACGTAACAAAGGCAGATTGAATAATATCGTGCACCACCGCTTTGGTATCAGCTGCATCTTTGACTATCAATGGGTTATTTCCACCCATTTCCAAGGCTAATATTTTTCCAGGATGCCCAGCAAATTGCTCGTGCAACAATCGGCCAGTACGTGAACTACCGGTAAAAAATAAGCCATCTAATCCACTATGAGCAGCGAGTGCTTTTCCTGTTTCAACTTCACCTTGAACCATGTTCAATACACCAGCAGGTAAACCGGCTTGCTGCCATAGTTCTAAGGTTTTTTCGGCTACAACCGGGGTAAGGTCACTTGGCTTAAATACAATAGTATTACCAGCCAGTAGTGCAGGAACGATATGTCCGTTTGGTAAATGCCCAGGGAAATTGTATGGTCCAAATACAGCCACCACGCCGTGGGGTTTGTGTCGAATAAAAGCTTTGCCTAGTGGCATGGGGTTTTCTACTGTGCCAGTTCGCTCATGGTAGGCTTTCTCAGATAAAACGATCTTACCTATCATAGCGCCCACTTCAGTTGCGGTTTCCCATAATGGTTTACCAGTTTCTCGAGCAATAGTTAAAGCAAGGGATTGTTTATTTTGCCCGAGTAACGCTGCAAATTTTTTCACATAAGCCAGTCGTGCGTCAAAAGTTAGGTTACTCCAAGCATCAAAAGCCAAACGGGCAGCGCTAACCGCTAAATTAACTTGTTCTTGAGAGGCTGATTTAGCCTGCCAAATAATATTTTTTTTTGCAGGATCAATTGATTGAATGTTGTGACCCAGACCTGTGTGCCAGTCGCCTGCGATAAAATGTGTGTGTTGATTCATAATTATGTCCTGAAATGAGTAGGAGCAAAGCGAATGTTGTCGCCATCACTCACCCCGAGTGCATCGGCGGCTTGTTGGCCCATAGTAGCGTGCTCAGTATCGATAACGAGTGGTGTGCACACTCCACGAAAGTTTTGTACTTTAGTATTGATGACAAAAAATGTTGATTGATTGTTATCTACCTCAGCAGTCACTTTAATCTGCATCTTTCTACTAGCTTGCGCACTACGGATGTGTTTTAAATTTGCTTCAACGGTGGGACCCGCATCGAAAATATCTACGTAACCTCTACAACTAAACCCTTCTTGTTCGAGAAGTTGTAATGCTGGTTTGGTTTTATCATGCACTTTACCAATTACTGCCTGAGCTTGTTTGCTTAGTAAATTCACATAAATTGGGTACTTAGGCATTAGCTCAGCGATGAACTGTTTTTGACCAATTCCAGTGAGATAGTCAGCAGTAGGGAAGTCCATTGAAAAGAAATGTTCCTCTAACCATTGCCAAAAAGGCGATTGACCGTTTTCGTCATTGATACCGCGCATTTCGGCAATAATAGTTTCAGCAAAACGCTGATTGTGTTCCATCATAAATAGAAAACGAAACTTGGATAATAATCTCCCGTTTAAGCCTTCTCTGGCAACCTGTCGCAAAAATAATGTACATATCTCAGACACACCTGTGTAATCGTTACACAAGGTGAGTATATCGACATTGTTATAAATTTTTAATTCACGAGATGCATGAACTACTTTGCTTAAATGATAATGATAAAATGCATCGTCTAAACCAACACCGGCTACAATACCGCTAGTACCAACAACGTCTTGTGTTTCTTGGTCTTGCATCACAAACAGATAACTTTCATCTGCGGGTTCAGTTACATCTTTTGCGAAGGCTTGAATTGATTTGTCGATCTTACTTTTAAGCAACACTTCGTTTACTGGTAACGAAGTAAAACCAACCCCAGACTCTTGGGCAATTTCATGCAGCGTCAAATAATCGTCACGCTGGATTGGGCGAATGATTTTCATGTTTGATTATCCGTTGACTACTTTAGCCACTGCGCGTTCGAAACGGGCCAGACCTTCGTGAATGTCTTCATCAGGAATAATCAAAGACGGAGCGAAACGAACAACATTAGCACCTGCAATCAAACACATTAGATGTTCTTCTGCAGCAGCAACTAAAAAATCACGAGCACGGCCAGCGAAGTCTTCATTTAATGCTGCTCCTAATAATAGGCCCTTGCCGCGGATTTCTTCAAAACAATGATATTGCTCATTAATTGTTTCCAATCCTTTACGGAAAAGCTGTTCCTTATGCTTAACACCATCTAATACCTCTGGTGTATTAACAATATCCAAAACTCTCTCAGCAACGGCACAGCCTAGTGGATTACCACCATAAGTGCTGCCGTGGGTACCTATTTTTAAATGTTTGGCAATCTCAGTAGTGGTTATCATGGCGCCAATTGGGAAGCCGCCACCTAGTGCTTTAGCCGTTGTGAGAATATCTGGTATTACACCAAGCCCCATATAAGCATAAAGTTCGCCTGTTCGACCGACACCGGATTGTACTTCGTCAAAAATAAGCAAGGCGTTGTGTTTGTCACACAAAGCACGCACACCTTTAACAAAATCAATAGTAGGACTGATGATGCCACCCTCACCTTGGAGCGGTTCCATCATTACTGCACAGGTTTTATCGGATATTAATGCTTCAAAACTAGCTAAGTCATTATAATCAGCATGTTCGATGGCACCCGGTTTAGGGCCAAAGCCATCAGAATACGCCGTTTGTCCACCCACTGTGACGGTAAAAAAGGTACGGCCATGAAAGCCTTGCTTAAAAGATATGATTTGATCTTTCTGCTCGTTGTAATGGTCAAGGGCAAAACGACGGGCTAGCTTTAATGCCGCTTCGTTGGCTTCAGCACCAGAATTAGCAAAGTATACTTTTTCACCAAAAGTGGCATCGGTTAGCTTTTTTGCTAAGCGAAGCGCTGGCTCGTTAGTTAGGACGTTGCTCAAATGCCAAAGTTTTTCGCCTTGCTCTGTCAAAGCAGAGACAAGTTCGGGATGGCAATGGCCTAATACGTTGACCGCAATACCTCCAGCAAAATCTATGTATTCGGTACCTGCTTGATCCCACAAACGAGAGCCTAATCCCTTTACTGGGATGATTGCTGCTGGGTTGTAGTTAGGAACCATTACATCATTAAACAAGTCGCGAGTTACATTCATACTATTGCCTTACTAGTGTCATATTGTGGTTAAAAAAGAGAGATAGTATGGCAGAAGGTTTAACACTTGTCTTTATGCATATTGCAGGCAAAGTGCCATTTTTAAAGGGATTCACTTAGTTTTGCATGAATAGTGAATAACTATCTAGTCGCTGACGATCTAGTTTTTATCAACAGTGTCATGCAACCCAATACTGTGGACTTGCATTGAGATTTTTAGTACTTGTGAAGTATTGCATGAATATGCTTAAAAAAATTAATCGTTAACCATTCTTAAGTCCAGTGAGCTTAAATCTGTTGCTTTGAGAAGTTCTAAGGAACCCTTAGGCATATCAAGGGTGCGTATAAATTCCTTAGACTGCTTTAAATCAATCAACTTATACTTCTTTAGCATACGGTATTGGGCATAAGCTTTGCCTTGCTTTAATACTAAAGCTAGCGGGGACATGTCTGTAATGGGCTCGTTTTTGGCCACTTCAAACATGGCATTAGCAATAAAGACTCTTTTCATAGCCATTTTATCAATTAATTTTGCACTAATATCTTGTGCGTATTTATCGACTAGATGATTAAGAAATGGACCTGATGGGGTAATTCTGGTCAAAGCAGAATGTTCTTCATGCTTTTGTGAATTGTGAGTTTCCACTAAAGCTTCTCTTAACACGGTCTCGAAAAGTCTAAAATACAACTTTGACACTACCACTTTTCCCATTGTTTGTAACATACCAAGGCAAAATGCATGATTCTGATTGACGCCCACCAAAGAAGCTATTTGTTTACAGGAAATAGCGGTTGCCATAGCTTCTTCCCAAATTCTTAATTTTATTTGTGGATAAGGATCAGTGATTTGGGGCAGTGAACGCTTAAAAGCCAGAGATGTGAGCACAACAATTAAATTTTCTATGCCAAAAAAACTCAGACCCATTCGCATAGTTTCAACTAATACAACCTTGCCTTTATTGTCAATACGGCGGTACTTAGATTGATTAACGAACTTCACTAAAGTATTGAAAAGCCAAGGTAACTCATTGGCAAGGAGTTCAATTTTAGAAATAGTGGCTACTTTGAGACCAACTAAGTCGAGGACATCAGGGAGAACTCGGTCTATTCCCATGATTTTTGTATACAAGTAGTCGGTATCTGTAAGATTCTCTTGAAGGCGCTTTTCAACTTCTGCATCGACTTGAGTGGCTATAGCACTAAGAAAGCTAAGGTCAAATTTGGAATTTAAGTCTTTTTCTCGGATCGCTTGTTTTTCAACCCGGAGCAATGACCTAGCTGTTTTACTTTGTTCAATCTCGATGACGCTAAGTAAAGGTTTACCCTCATTGAGAGCGTTCTCTTGCGCTGTTTTTATATCTAAAAATAGCGCTTCAAAACGCTGCTTAACTTGATCTTCCACGTTTGTTAGTGTGCTCATTAATGATTATATTCTTATACAATTGCTTTGATGATTGAATTTTGAAAGTAATTATCAAAGTACGATAATAATTAAAATTATCGGCTAAAGTTACATTAATGTAACGGTAATTCTACAGCTTATCAGGGATACTCTGGCTGCTGAGAAAATTATTAAGTATGCGATGACCAAATTCGGTTAATAAAGATTCAGGGTGAAATTGAACCCCAAAAATGGGTAAAGTTTTATGTTCAATAGCCATTATTTCTGTCTCTTCAGGCATATATTGGCATAAAACGTTATTTTTGACATTCTCATTGTTACCACACCAAGCCGTTATTCTAAAATCATCGGAGATACTCACACTATCTATTACCAAGGAGTGATAACGAGTGGCGGCAAATGGCATAGGAACATTTTTAAACAATGTGGAGTGGGAATGGAAAATTTGTGATGTTTTCCCATGCCTTATTTGCTGAGCTTTAATGACGTTGGCACCAAATACTTGGCCTATAGCTTGATGTCCTAAACACACACCTAATATCGGTATAAGGCCAGCAAATAACTTAATTGCCTCAAGTGTTACCCCTGAACTATCTGGTGTACAAGGGCCAGGCGAAAAAACCAAATAATCGGGGCACAATGCATGTATTTTGACACAATCGATTTCATCATTGCGCACCACAACAACTTCCTGCCCCAACTCTTCAAAATAATGAGCTAAGTTGTGGGTAAATGAATCATAGTTATCTATTAGTAGAAGCATCGTTGCACTTAACCAATAACTGATTTAGGGGCGCTTAACAAAACCTACCGCGTCATATGCTTTTGCGAGTGTGACTGCGGCACGTTGACTGGCTTTTTCTGAGCCTTCACGCATTATTCTGTTTAGCTCAGTTTTATCATCCCTAAGGGCGTGATACTTAACCTGAATAGGCTCAATTAATGCCACAATTGCATCGGCTACATCTGATTTTAAATGACCGTACATTTTATCTTCATAACTAGGAACAAGTGTGTCAACTGATGCCCCAGTAGCACATGACAACAAGCTCAATAAATTCGATACACCGGGCTTTTCTGTTGTATCAAAGTAAATTCTTGCTTGGTCATCAGAGTCTGTTACGGCGCGTTTAATTTTCTTAGCAATCTTTTTTGGATCTTCCAATAAGCCAACAAAATTGTTGACGTTATCGTCTGACTTAGACATCTTTTTTGTTGGGTCTTGCAAGCTCATCACTCGCGCACCAAATTCAGGGATATAGGGATCAGGTATACTGAATGTCTCGCCATATACATTGTTGAAACGTGTGGCAATATCTCGCGCCAACTCTAAATGTTGTTTTTGGTCTTCACCCACAGGTACTTGGTTAGCTTGATATAATAAAATATCAGCGGCCATTAATACTGGATAAGAATATAAGCCTGCATTAATGTTAGATACATTTTTTGCAGACTTATCTTTAAACTGCGTCATTCGATTAAGTTCACCCATTTGGGTGTAACAATTCATCAACCAAGCTAATTGAGCGTGCTCTGGTACATGGGACTGCAAAAAAACAGTGCTTTTAGCTGGGTCAATGCCACAAGCTATGTACAATGCCAATCCATCTAGACAGGCTTGATGTAACGTTTTTGGGTCTTGTCTTACAGTAATCGCATGTAAATCAACCAACATATACAAGCAGTCATGATCATTTTGCATATCAACCCACTGTCGAAGTGCGCCCATATAATTGCCAATGGTGAGTTGGCCCGAAGGTTGGCAGCCGCTGAGTACAATTGGTTTTGTCATGATGATTTGTTCTACTTATACATAATGTTAAAAGAAAAATTAATTGGCTAGAGCTAGTTCAGAGCGCATTTGCTGGATCACATTCTGATAGTCTGCTTTGTCAAAAATAGCAGATCCAGCGACAAACATATCAGCTCCTGCTTCTGCGATGGCGCGAATATTATCTATTTTTACGCCGCCGTCAATTTCTAATCGAATATCGAAACCAGATTGTTCGATTAATGCACGGATAAGTTTTAGTTTGTCTAAGCTTTGTGGAATAAATGATTGCCCTCCAAAACCAGGATTAACAGACATTAACAAAATATGATGCAACTTATGCATCACGTGGTCGAGATGTTGCAAAGGTGTGGCTGGGTTAATTACCAGACCTGGCTGACAGCCAGAGTCAATGATCAACTGTAAACTTCTATCCACATGTTGAGAGGCTTCAGGGTGGAAACTAATATAGCTTGCACCAGCGTCGGCAAACTGTTTTATCATATCATCTACAGGTTGCACCATAAGGTGAACATCAATATCTGCCGTTACACCATGTTTGCGTAATGCTCTACATACTAGCGGGCCAATTGTTAGATTTGGCACATAATGGTTATCCATCACGTCAAAATGCACTACGTCTGCGCCAGCAGCCAGCACATTATCGACCTCCTCACCTAGCTTAGTAAAGTTGGCAGATAATATCGAAGGAGCGATTAAATATGGTTTCATAACTTCCCTTGCTAGCAAAAATTGATACTTTACAGAAAAATCCCAAAAGACAAAAGCGTGCTCTCTGCACTAATCCGAACTAATCCCACACTCACCTTGCACCAATAATGACAGATTGTACTTTTATAGTGCATTTTATAGGCTAAATAATTTTAAGTGTGCATATGCTGAGACAACTCTTATTATGAAATAACCAATGAAAACAGAGAGATAAACACTTTTTTAGAGGCACTATTCTGTTTGCTGAATTTAGGCATTAGATTTGCGTTATGTATTTTATGAAAAGAGAAATAACATCATAGAAAATTTAATTAAATAACTTGAAATTATTATAAATACAATCGGAGTACACACATGAAAACTTTAAAAATTACTGCTATTGCTGCTGCCGTATTAGTTGCATCTAGTGTTAGTCAAGTTGCTTTAGCTGAAGTTGAAGCAAATATAGGTGTAACTAGCAACTATCTATGGCGTGGCGTGAGCCAGAGCGGAGATTCGGCTTCAGTTTCTGGAGGAATAGATTATTCAAATGAAACCGGCTTTTACGCTGGTACTTGGGTTGGTTCTTTAGGTGAAGGATCAGGTGCTGAAACTGATTTTTACTTAGGTTTTGGTGGTGAATCAAGTGGTTTTGGATACGACGTGGGTTATATATATTATGCCTACACCGATCTTGTAGACAGTGATTTTGGTGAGCTTTATTTTAATGGTAGCTTTGGCGCATTTGGTTTTGGCTTAGCTTATACGATTAATAGTCAGGTAGACGAAGGTTCTGCATTCGATACTGGTGACTTATATTACAACGCTAGTTATGGTTTTGACCTACCAAATGAATATAGTTTAGGTTTTACTGCTGGGTATTATGATTTTGATGCAGGAAGTGATGGCGATTATTCCCACGTACAAGCGGATATCGCTAAAGGTGATTTCACGTTGTCTATTTCAAAAGCTGAAAAAGATTCTGGTGACGACGATTTGAAATTTGTTGTAAGTTGGGGAACGACTTTTTAATCTGAACTAGTCTGACTATTTCATCTTAAAGGAGTGCTTAGGCGCTCCTTTTTGTATTAAAATCACACTATTTATCGACGAATAGTCTAACAACTAAGTTGAAGCGCACTTGTTGGCTTATTGATCAAGTGTATAATCTAGAATTGAAACTTCACGGATAACAAAATGAACAGGAATTCAAATTCGTTATTTACCCTAACTGGAATGACCTTAACTGGTTTAGCAGCTGTTGCTATATTAAATGTTATTCAGGTTTCGTCAGACGACAAAAATGTGTTTTGTGGCAATTTAGAAAATGTTGTTTTTGATCACGAGTTACCAATTAGTCATCCTGTGAATAAATGTGCCGTACATCAATCACAAGGCATAAGTTGGTCCGAATGGTTCACTGGACGTTCTAGTTCTTACCAGTTTCACTTTATTGATTTGCTTGAGTTGTTATCTCGACCAGGAAATAGCGAAACAAAAAATCCCGCTAATACAAATTGAAGTTACTGTAACTTAACTAAATTAATCACATTCAACCTTACTTCATATCAGATTTAATCAACTAGCCTGAAATAGAGCTAATAGTTCAGCTACTTTTACTCTTGTATTGCCATTTTGACTAATTAAACGACTGACTTGAAGCTCAGTCATATCAGCACCTTGATATATACTCCTCGTAAACTCTGTATCGTGATTGCTAACTAATACTGGGATATTGCGTTTGTAACCAGTTCGCCGTGCTAAGGATGCTAGTTTTTCCTGATTTTCCAAAGTGAATCCACCTGCAGCATAACTATTGAACATAGCTGTCTTACTGATAGGCGCATAAGGTGGGTCACAATAAATTACCGAGCCTTGTCGTGCTCTGGCAAAAACCTTCTCAAAAGATTCGCAGGTAAAAGTCGCTAGCTGAGATTTTTCTGCAAAATATAATAGCTCTTTTTCTGGAAAGTAAGGTGCTTTGTAACTACCAAAAGGGACATTAAATTTTCCGCTTTTGTTATAACGGCATAAGCCGTTGAAGCCGTGCCTGTTTAAGTAAAGAAAATAAACCGCTCTTTCATAAATATCTTCACTGTCATTAAACTCTTGCCTCATTTGATAATAACGTTGTTCTTCGTTATAGGCTGAAGTAAACAGCTTGGCACTGTCTGTTATGTAATCAGTAGATTGGTGCTTGACGATATTATATAAATTAATTAAATCAGCGTTAATATCGTTGAGTAGATACTTAGAATAATCAGTATTGAGAAACACTGAGGCTGCGCCTACAAATGGCTCAATGAGTTTTTTAGCCTCTGGAAGTTTAGCGTTTATATCTTCTATAAGGTTGTATTTGCCACCGGCCCATTTCAAAAAGGCTCTGTTTTTTTTATCTTTTGTTACTGCCAATGTTTCAACCAGGTCAGAGCCGCTAATTTATGAGGCAGAATTATAACGGCACTGGACAAAAACAACAAATAGCTTAAGGCACTGTAATGCTTATTTCTTGTTTGACTTGTGAAATACGTTTAACAAAAGGAGTATCCCTTAACATGCTGTCAGCTAAGTTGGCTATTTCTGTCCTAGCTAGCTTTATTGAAGGGAAATGCTGGTTTTTTAATAATACATACCAGTCCCCACCATAACGCTGAGTTTTATACAGCCAAAGTTGTTGGCCTAGTTGCTCATTCGTAATGTAATCTTGCAATATACTTAAATTAGCCATTGCGGCTATTTGGATTACAAAATCTTCAGAAGGTAATGTCAGCAGCATATCAGGCTTAGGATAAAGAAAATCGTCAGATAAGACCTGTTCAACGTTATCTAATCGCATCTCTGTACGTTCAGGCATTAGTTCAATATCAACTGTATCTTCGACTTGATAATCATTAACGGTGTTAGTTTTTAATGCAAACACCTCAACTTCAGTGGACTGCTCCAGTTCTTTAGATAGCTGCGCTTGTTCATTAATATTACTGGTTTTTAAAAGAACGTTGTCTGACTTTTCTTTAAGTTTAGCGCTAGCTGTGTTCCAGTCAGTAACCAGAATATCCCTAGTGCTCACTTGTTTAACAATCGGTGCATTGGCTGGCACATCAAGTTCTTCAGTTATATGAGGTGCTGCTGAAGTGGTTTTATCCGATGCTGATTCGATTGTTACGATAACATCAGAAGGGTTAATGGGGCTATCTTGTGTCGACAGCTTGACGCTAATATTATACATCATAGCGCGCACTTTCTCCGGATACTGCCAACCTAATATGCCTGCAAAAATTATCAAGAAAACCAACCCAAATATAGCGGCTACCCACCATTTTTTATAAATAGACTTAGCAACGTAGGGTCTGTGATGGCGTTCTTCGATGCGTTGAGCAAATTTTTTCCGTTTATCTCGAATAAATGACTCTAAGTCAGAAAACCCATGATTTTCAGTGTCTTGAACATCACTTTGACTATTTAATACTATAGGTTGACCTTTAGACTTTGCTCCCAGGCCTGTCTTGGTCGTTTCTGCCCAATCAGAAAGCCCCATTAGCAAAACATTAAGATGTTGTTTATTGTTGGCAAAGCGACTTTGTAAAACTAAATCCCATAATTCTTTAACAAGCTTGTCGGGAAGCTTTTCAGCTTGAAAAATACTAATCAAAATTGGACCATTATGGTCGTTTAGTTTGGCTAATAGCTGATTAAGAGGGCGATTAAAATCTGCCGCTTGGGTTTGACTAATAAGTTGACGAAATAACTTCTCTCGATAAATAACTAAAGGAGTTAATTCATTTGCAGTGAGCAAGGCTAAGTCAGCCTGTTCATGTTGTTGAGCTATAAAACTTTCTACGACTTTAGATTGCTGTTGTATCTTATCGCTGCACACAAACACAAGTTGTGAAGAGTAACTGATCAAATAATCTAATCGGTTATTAAGTTCTGACACTGCCATTTTCATATACCTAGGTGGTGATGCACGTTATAGCGATACCAACATCGTCTATATAACAAGCAAAAATATAATCCTAAGAAAGAATTGCGTGTAACACCTCTTCAGATACCTCATTGGTGACTACCGCTTTGCCAATTCCCTTAGGAATAACAAAAAACAGTTGACCGGCTTGCACTTTTTTATCGTGTCGCATATGTCGAATAAAGTCGTCATATGCCATGTCATTAGGTGCAACTATAGGTAAATCAAATGTTTGTAATAGAGATTCGACGCGACTGAATTCTGACGCTTCGAGCCAATTCATCTTAGTTGCTACTGCACAAGCAAGAACAATGCCTGCTGAGACAGCTTCGCCGTGTAACCAGTTTCCATAACCTTTTTCAGCTTCAATGGCATGACCAAATGTATGGCCTAGGTTGAGAATTGCTCTTAAGCCAGATTCCCTCTCGTCAATAGCCACTATTTCTGCTTTAATTTCACAACACCGAGCAATCATGTATTGCAATGCCGATAATTCTTGATGTTTGATGGCGTGCTGATTTTCCTCCAACCACACAAAAAAGTCGAAGTCGTAAATCACGCCATATTTGATCACTTCAGCCATACCCGCTGCAAATTCGCGTTTAGGCAAACTTTTTAGACTATTGGTATCAATTAATACAGCTTTAGGTTGATAAAATGCACCAATCATGTTTTTACCCAAGGGGTGATTAACCGCTGTTTTTCCACCTACCGACGAATCAACTTGAGATAAGAGGGTCGTAGGAATTTGGATGAAGGGTACACCACGCTGGAAACTGGCAGCAACAAATCCGGTCAAGTCGCCTATTACACCGCCACCCAATGCTATTAATGTAGTATCACGACCAGCAGACATTTCTAGAAGCTTTGAAATAACCATTTCAAAGCTTTGCAAATTTTTGTATTGCTCGCCATCAGGTACGACAATTTTACTGACTTCAAAGTTAGCTAAGGCATGCTCGACGATAGTGAAATAAAGTGGGTCAACCACATCATTGGTTACCACAACTACTTTTTTGGTGGTGAGGTGTGTGCTCAGAAAGTCAGGATTTTTAAGCAGGTTAGCTTGAATCAATATAGGGTAGCTACGCTCACCCAACTCAACCGTTAGTGTCGCCATATATAGCTAGCCCTATAATTGTTATATGAGAAAAAAGCGTTACAGACCTATCTTAACAATGATCTGATTAGCCACAGCACGGGCACTTTGATCGTCGGTATCGACAATATAATCAGCTGCATCTTCGTATAAAGGATTGCGTTCTTCCGCAAGGTTTCGCAACACAGTCTCAGGGTCGTCTTTTTGTAACAATGGACGACGCTTGTCACGCTGAGTTCTAGCGACTTGTTTATCAATGGTGGTTTGCAAATAGACCACTATGCCTCGTGCAGATAGTCTGTTCCTAACATTTTTACTGACTACAGAACCACCGCCTGTTGCTAAGACAATACCTTGCTTATCAGTTAAGTCATTAATGATGTTTTCTTCACGCAGACGGAAACCTTCTTCCCCTTCAAGATCAAATATCCAAGCGATATCTGCGCCGGAGCGTTTCTCAATCTCTTGATCAGAGTCAAAAAATTCTAGATGAAGTTCTTCTGCAAGGTGCCTACCAATAGTGCTTTTACCAGCACCCATCGGGCCTATAAGGAATATATTACGTTTTTCAGCCATTTTTGCTTATTTCACAACTATGTTTAAGGGGTAGAAAGTTCTGTTCGGCTACCCTTTTATGGATTAACCAGACCTCGTCGAAAATTTCGATGCGAGGATTATCTCAGTTTTACGGTGAATTTTGCAAGCTTTGTAAAGATTATGCAGCAGGAATAATAAAAAAACAGTCTAATCAAGAGATAAAACTGTTTTTTGGATAGATTTAATGATGATGAATGACCAAACTTTACTGGGTTCTCAATTCATCTGTCAGGATCTTAGGCGTTACAAATATTAGTAACTCGCGTTTTTCCAATACTTCCGATGAATTTTTGAATAAATAACCAACAAAGGGTAAATCACCTAAAAGCGGTACTTTTCGCACGTCGTTTGAAGAACTTTGTTGGAAAATGCCTCCTAGTACTATAGTTTCGCCATTTTCAACTAATACTTGTGTGCTGATTTCTTGGGTATCGATGGCTACTGCATCACCAGTAGATGTTGAAACCGTATCCCCGCGTGTGTCTTGAGTCACAACTAAATCCATAATAATCCGGTTGTCCGGGGTGATATGCGGCGTGACTTTTAAACTTAATACCGCTTTTTTGAACTCAACCGAGGTGGCGCCACTTGACGTTGCTTCTACATAAGGGATTTCTGTACCTTGTTCAATATAAGCTTCGTGTTGGTTCGCTACAGTTATACGTGGGCTTGCAATAACTTCACCTTTGTTTTCAGACTCCAATGCAGATAATTCCAAATCAATAATGGTTCCGTCCAGTAGGCGAGCGATCTGTATGCCAATACGCCCAGCTGGACTGCTTACTGGTAAGGCCACATTGAGCCTATCTCCTATAGAAGGAATAACACCGCCGGCGATGGAGTCAGCACCTGTTAACGAACCTGATACAGCTCCATTACTCATCGTATTACTCAGTCCCCATTGCACGCCTAAAGATTCGCTGGCGTTGTCTCTTACTGTCACCATTCGGGATTCAATAAGTACCTGTTTAATAGGGATATCTAGGGCATTAACTAAGATTTTTGCTTCATCAATTGATGTTTGAGTGTCTCTGAGTAAAAGTGTGTTAGTTCTTTCATCAACTGCAACACTGCCTCTGGATGTTAAAATACTGTTCTCAGTACCTTTAAGAATGGCTGCAAGGTCTTGTGCTTTTGCATAATTGATTTGTACGTTAGTTGAAACTAAAGGTGCTAGTTCAGCTACTTGTTGTTTAGATTGTAATTGCTGGGTTTCTCGCGCAGTTAGCTCCTCGGTGGGTGCAATAAGTAAGATGTTACCTTCGAGTCTTTTGTCTAATCCTTTGATTTTTAAAATCATATCTAAAGCCTGATCCCAAGGAACACCGGACAAACTAATTGTTACGTTACCTGTCACCGTATCAGTTGTGACTAAATTAAAACCGTTAACTTGGGCAATTATTTGTAGGACTTGGCGAACGGGGACATCTTGAAAATCAAGTGAAATGGGTTCGCCAGCAAAATCAGTTTGTTGCCCTTCTAACGGCGCATCTAGTATATGCTTTTCAATCTCTATACTTAATTTATTGGCATTTTTTTGATGACGAAAAGTAATTTTGCCCTGTAGTGAAAATTCAATTCTGGTTTGTTCTTTATCTTGAAACGTTTCAATGGCATTGACCGGTGTTGCAAAATCTACCACATCAAGTTTAAATAATTGTGCGTCAGCTAGTTTTGTTCTGGGTAAAACTAAATTTAATGTTTGACCACTTTCACTCAACTGTAGCTGGAAATTTCCATTGCTGAACAACATTAATACTTTTGCACCGCCACTTGGCAAGCGTGAAAATTGTACATCTTGTAATTCAGAACGAAAAACGTTGTCTATCTGAGGGTTAGGATCGACTAATACAACAGCACTTTCTTGGCCTAAAGATTCAAATGCAAAAAGACTTGCTACTATCGCAGCTAGAGCAATTAACCAAAACCACGTCGGGTTAGTTCGATTTAGTTTTTTGTTAAAAATAAAACACTCAGACATTATCTTCTCCTGCCTTTGAAAGCATGGTGATTGTGGCTTGCTTTTTTTGCCAGCAGCCAGCCCCATCGGGCAGCATTTCAGTAAAAGAAACCGTGCCATTTTGAATAGAATCGATTTTCCCAAAAAACAATCCTAGGTAATCGCCAATTGTAGCTTTAAATAATTTGCCTGTACTAGACTTAACAAGTGCCCACTTTTTACCATTAGATTGAAACACACCGTTAATAGATAACGCATCAATACCAAACTTCTCTAATGGTTGTTTGCTACGATTAAAATCGGGCTGTGCGCAATTAGGTTGGGACGCTACTTTTATTTCAACTCCAGTACCAGTATTCCTTGGGCGTTGAAATGGACTGCGAAAGGTGTTGGCAGAATAGATAAAAGTAGGTTTGCTTTCAAATTCAGGGTAAGGCTCTATATAAACCGTAGTTTTTTGTTTCACTTCAGCGATAAACACTTGTAAATCATCAACTTTAGCTTCACAGCCAAATAACAGTAGTGTGGCAAACACAATGTTGAACTGTTTCATTGTGTTTTTCCTTGTGTCATTGCGTCCTGTTCACTCAATGTTCTGTAAGTTTTTGCCTGCACTTTAAGTTTAAGAGTATTGGATTCTTGAGTAACTTCAAAATCATGTACTGTTACAATACGTGGTAACCCGGCTATTTCTGAAGCAAATTGCCCAAAGTTGTGGTACCCACCAAATACTTCCATTTCAATTGGTAGCTCCGAATAAAATTCTTTTGGAATTTCTCTTTGCCAATTCAACAATCTAAAAGTAAGTCCAGCGGATGTGCCGACTAATGTAATGTCATCCAACAATCCGGGTGTTTCATTACTAGTTGGTAGCGATTTTAACATGGATGAAAAATCACTTTGTAATTGACCTAATTGCAGTTTGTAGGCTTCTAAGTTAACCGCAATCCTATACTTACCTTGGTAGACTTGTTTTAACTTTATCTCTTTGTTTTGTGCCACTTCGAGTATGGGAAGTTTATCTTTTACTAAAAAATAATATCCACTAAGCAGGCCAATGACCACTACAAAGACCGCGACCATAGATTTCACTTCAAAGGGCCAAGTAGCCACTTGTTCGAAATCTAAATCATTAATTTCTTTTAACTTATTAACATCAAATTTCATTTGTTTGGCCCCTCGTTAATGACTGAAAAATCCGGAGCAACACTTGGATTAATAGTAAAAGTGAGCTTGAAATCACTGACTGCCTCTAAAGCTGATGTGTCAGCCTTAATAGAAGATAATTCACCACTACTGAAAACAGTTGAATCTTGAAGCTGTCGCATAAAATCTGCCAACCTATTGTTAGACTCACTGACTCCCAATATTTCAATAAGATTATCCTGACGGGAAAAACTGCGAAAAGATAAGCCATTTGGCACCAGTCGCACCAACTCATCCAAAACTATCGGTACGGCGTTTCTGCTTGACTCAAGTTGCTCTATTAAAGCCATTCTTAGTTCAATTGCTTCCTTGTCTTTTTTGATATTCTTAATTTGTTTAATCTGTGCATCTAACAAAGCCGTTTGTTGTTCAATAAAATCGTTTCGATAATTTTGATTATCTGTCATTTTATCTAACACATTACCAGCAACAAACATCAGACTAATAGCAATCAGAGCAAATGCCGCAAGTAAGGTCAGGTAATTCTTTTTATGCTCAGCTCTGCGACCTTCGCGCCAAGGCAATAAATTTATATGTGCCATGCTTGAAAACTCCTACTGGCCAAACCCGCAGCAATGATAAGTTGGCCCGTGACCTGCTCTAGATCCCCTTGATTGACATTATCTGCAATCGCCATGTTGGTAAATGGGTTGAAAGAAATTATCTCAATACCTAAATCTGCTGTTAGATCTTCAGGTAAAGATTTTAGGTGGCCGCCGCCCCCACATATCAGCAAAGAACTTGGTCGGGTTTCACCGGATGCACTGACATATACCTGTAATACTCGATTGACATTCTGCAGTAGGTTACCCAAAAACATAGGGTAAGCGTCTTGTTTCCATGTCTCTGGTAACGTGTCATCTGCTAATTGTTGTTCAATTTGAGAGCGTTCTTGGCTGTAGAGCATGCTCAGGTCTTGGATCAATGCGTCCATACCAAAGTTGTGATCTTTAGTATAAATAACTTGTCCGTTTTTTACCGCGCACATTTGTAAATGACTGGCCCCAATATTGATACAACAAACCGTTTCCTCGGCTTCATGGGGATAGAAAGATGCAACTGCTGCACCTAAGGCATAACTTTCAACATCAACAATTTTAGCTTCGTAGCCCACCTCACCCAATAAGGTGATCCTGCGATCGACTAATTCTTTATGTACCGCACTTAATAACACTTCAACCTTATTATTAGTGGTTTGGCTGTCACTTATCTGTTCGAAGTCAATGTATACCTCGTTCAAGGGATAAGGTATTAAACTATCCGCTTCCAGTTCAATTTGACTTTCAAGTTCGTGATCAGTTTGCCCTGGATCCATATATACAATCTTATTCAGCACAGTCGAGCCCGATACTGCGATAGCGACTAACTTGCTCTTAATTTTTAAAGCAAGCTTCACTTTCTTAAGTGCATGACTTACCGCTTCGAAATCTTTGATTTCACGCTCCGCAAAAGCATTGCCCTGAATGGGTTCGCAGGCATAGGCTTGTAGATTATATTTTACACCTGATTTTTCGAGTACTACTGCTTTGATAAAGCGAGTACCGATATCAAGACCAATCATTTTTTGTGCTTTTGGGCCAAATAATTTTTTCAATTGTTAGACATCCGATTGCATTAGAATAATTAACAACATCATTATTGCGTAATTTATTGTTTTTTATGGTTCTAATAACTTACATAGGTATAAAATATACATGCCTATCGTGTAAAATGCAGCAATTCTGCGCGAAGCGTTGCAGAAAATAGTAATAGCATTGTTACGTTAAGCGCCGATATATCGTGATTTATCACTAATTGTAGTCGTTACTGACACTGTGAAATGTCAATAGTGTCAGTAAGGATTAAGTATGTTCACGGATAAGTATTTAAAAGAGCTGAAACCCCAAGATGTAAAAAATATATGGTCACCTAAAAAACAGGTGAACGCGGTGAAAACCGTCGTCAACTCAATATTTATCCTACTGACATTAAAAAATTTCAAATTCAATACTACCTAAACAAGCAACGTAAAAGATATGAGTTTGGTAAGTTAAGCGAGCGACCAGATTACTTAACTTTATGTGATGCTAGAACAGCTTTTGTTGATCTATCGGCATTTGTCAAAAAAGGCTTAGACCCTAAACACCCCGATGTAAAAAATAACCGTAATTTAGGTTCGATGGCAACACTGTAAACTGACTTTCTAAACATGGCCGCTAAAGATTTTACGCTCGACATGTGCTACGAAATCATTTACCCAGTTTATAATCGTAAGGCCAAAGATAGCGCCCTTGGTTTAAAATCTACATTATCTATGATGTTCAAATTTGGTATTGATTATGACAGCGGCCTCGAGCTCGTTAGTAAAATAAAAGGTGTTTGATATTCAGAGTACCCCACCCACAACATGTTTTTAAAACATCGAAAAAACAGCAGGTAAACGTTGTTTTTGCAGAAGTATTAAAAATAACCTGGTATGTGAAAGATATA
>JBNMPD010000010.1:0-31098 GCA_051276225.1 Flavobacteriales bacterium | reverse complement strand
AATTTGAAACGTCTTGAATACTTTTATCAATTAGCCTTTTTAGGCAATTATACTCGGGCAACACATCAGTAAGGTATTACCCAAATTAATTAACCGTGCCGATAAACATTCCTTATTAACAGCCGAAAGACAAGTTTTACATAAACTGGCAATCCAACTATTAAGCCATGCAAAACAGGTTGAATTAGAGTTGTATGAACTAAAAGATTGAGAGAGAGAGACACCATTCGTTTTGGTGTTTCCGCCATGATGGGCTCTTATTACTTTCCCCAATATATTGACCGAATTTAAGCAAAAACCTTTCTAAGGCGAGTAAAAATTTTATGCGTTATTTAAGCTCAACTGTTGAGCCTAAAAGCCAAGCTTAAGTAACAATGAATAAAGCTAAAACCAGAGCATTTCTGAAATACGCTTTTTCTCTTTTAATAGGGCTGATAAGTCAGTAATAGTCCAAATCTAGAATTCTTGGTGAATCTATTTTTAATAGGTCCTAGTTACTATCTATTAATCTATAAATTTTATCTCTAAACCTATGTATAATGATTTTGTTAAAGAAAATAATGAGATCATATTGCCCATGATTTTAAAAATGTATTGCCAGATACCATTAGCCAATACGCCTAACGTAATAAATAATTGAGTAGTTCAAAATGAATACACTGACTGGTATGCCAAGAGATAAAAAGAGCGAAGTCGATCGTAAGTTTGTCGAAGCCCTTGCCAGAGGATTAGATATATTACGGGCATTTAACCCGGGAGACGGATTTCTTGGCAACCAAGAAATTGCTCAACGAACCGGATTGGCTAAATCCAGTATATCTCGTTTAACCTATACCTTAACCAGTCTAGGCTATCTTACTTATTCAAAACGCTTAGAAAAATACCAGCTTGGAGCTGGCGTGTTAGCTTTGGGTTATGCATTTGTCTCCAACCTTGCCATTCGCCAAGTAGCCAATCCTTTAATGAAAGAACTTTCAATTGAAACGGGTACATCCATAGGCTTGGCTGACAGAGACCGGTTGGATATGATCTACGTTGATCATTGTGCCCCAAAAGACATTGTTACTTTTAAGAAAGAAATTGGCGATAAAATTCCTATGGCGACTACGGCAGCTGGCCGCGCTTATTTAGTAGCTTTATCAGAAGAAGAACGAAATTTCTTTATGAGGCATTTCAAAGAGAAATTAGGCGATAAGTTTGAAGCGGTTAAAGCGGGTGTTGATCAAGCTCTAGAAAACTATGAAAAATTTGGATATTGCTATTCATGGGGCGATTGGGAGCCAGATACTTGCGCGATTGCTGTGCCGTTGAAACTGACACAAGGACAAATTTATGTGTTCAATGCCGGCGGACCCGCTTTTAGGTTATCGCAACAGTTTTTAAGCGGTGAAGTGGCACCACAATTAAAAAGTATGGTGCGTAATATCGAAGCAACCTTAATTCGGTTTTAGTGCTTTATTGGATTGGATTAATTTAACTCAACTCAACCATTTCTGAGCATTGACTAACTGCCATATTATCATTGCACACATGAGTAATCTCTAGTTTGAAAGGTTATACGTGAAATACAGCCTTTTTTGTTATTCCATTAACTCTTAGCGTTTTACTCGATGCTCTTTTTGGCTCAACGCTTTTAGCCTTCCTAAAACATATGGATTAGTCGCGCTAGCTCAATTCAAAAGAGCAACATTGAAAAACATTATGTGTCATAACCCGCATTGATGTCTGAGCCTTTATATTGCAGCCACTTCGCATACCTAGAAGCATAAACCTACATAATAAAGGCCCGTTGCATAATTCAGACTCATGGTTTTTTTACCATCAACTTGTGCTCTATTATGACTAATCGCTTACCAATGATTAAATTCTTTAGACAAATTCGTCAAAACCTCATTATGGAAAGCACAATGAATTTATTGGTGCCGAAAAAAGGCTTCTTAATCTTTTCCTCGCTAATAAGGACGAACCACAATATTCAATAAATTATACAGCAGCTTTGGGTGCGGTGTGCCTCTGATGTTTACCCCGCACCATATTACTTTTTATAATGTCCAAAACAATCAAATAGGAATAGTAAGCAATAGCAAATTATGAAAAAACATTTCTCGTTTTTACGATTTCTATGCGGAAACAATCATTAAGCTTGAAAATAAAAAACCTGAATATGAGCTCTACTCATCTAAAAAATTATTTTTTCAGATGTATTTTAAACTATCAGAATCTTCTTATGAAATGGGTGACAATCAATCTGCTAGTAGAGATTTCAACAATCCTAAAATTGAAAGTTTGCACGTGAATTTAGTGATATCAATAATGCAAAAATGATAATGCCTTTAAAATAGAACTTAACGAAAGTATTTCTACAAGACAGGTGAAGATTGAGACCTACTTACATTTACTAAAATTAATTAAAGAATTAAATGAATTAGTTGATCAGGAATTAACAATATTAAAAAACTAACGAAGGAATTAAATCTTTTGTCATTTACGTAAATCAATTTTATAAAAATCTAAAAAGGTCGGTCATACTGACTTAAAAGTGCTGCAATGGCACAACATTGACGCTTTTCAATAGCCAACCCAACATAAATCATAATAAATAATCAGTTTAAAAAGCGCCAACATCAGGGCTCTTTGCAGAAAACACTAATTTGGCTAAGCAGCGAAAAATGAGTGCTACATCATCAGATTAGGCAATAGCAATGACAGTATCGGGAAGGCAATAATCGCAATCAAAACTACAACATCCATTACCAGAAAACGTGCCACGCCCATAAAAATGTCATACACCGCAACTGAGGGTTTGGTAACGCTGGCGATCACAAATACGTTTAATCCTACTGGCGGGGTAATTAAGCTTATTTCGAGCAATTTTATGACAACTACACCGAACCAGATCAAGTCTAATCCGTAACCATCTACCATGGGAATTAAGAAAGGTAGAGTGAGCACCATAATGCCTAAAGGGTCTAAAAACATTCCAAGTAGCAAATATACACCTGCAATCATTACCATTAATAACCAAAGTGATACATCTGCACCCTCAACCAGTCCAACCAACGCAGGTGCCATACCAGTTAATGCAACAAACCCGACAAAAATTTTGGCTCCGGCAGCGATAAAAAATATAGATGTGGTTTGAGTACAAGTATCCTTAATAGATAAAATAAACTGTGACCAATTAAGTCTTTTTTGCAAAGAACCAATAACGATGACCACAAAAGCACTGATTGCAGCAGCTTCGGTAGCAGTGAATAAACCACCATAAATACCACCTATGATGATGGTAAACAGCATCATTGCTGGCCAGCATCTTATCGCAGCTTTTCGGCGTTCTCCCTTTTCAAGTATTGTGTCATCGACCGGGGCAACTGCTGGATTTCGTTTTACCCATACGTATATAACCACCAAAAAACCAAGTAGTGATATCAGACCTGGGATCACACCAGCCATGAACAGACGACTAACCGACATTTCAGTAAAAATACCATAAACAATGAATAAAACACTGGGTGGGATCAGCGAACCTAGCGTGCCTCCAACGGCCACTGTTGACGTAGCCAAGCGTTTGTCATAACCCATACGTAACATTTCTGGCACGCAGATTTTACCCATCGCCGAAGCACAAGCGATACTCGAGCCAGTAATAGCAGAGAATCCTCCACAACCAAAAACAGAGGCCATAGCCACACCACCAGGCAGACGCTTTAGCCATACTCGCGCTGCATGGTAGATATCAGTCGTAATACCGGTATGGTAAGAGATATGACCTAAAAGTACGAATAGCGGTATCATGCTTAAGTCATAAGAGTGCACTAAAGCAAAAGTGTTAGATGAAATCATCGACAAGGTGGGTGCCACTGCACTAACAATGTCAAAACCACCGTTTCGCATGGCAAAAAATAAAAGTATAAATGTGGATGATACACCCGCTAAACTGAATGCGATTGGCACACGCAACACCAACAAAAGCAACGCACACACAAACCCTACAAGCCCAAGAATCAATGGATCCACAGATTAACCCTCTTCTATTATGTCGTGCTCAGCGTCTGTTCGCTGCACGAGGTATTCAGTATTTCCAGTGATAGCCGCTCGCATATCTGCAACCAGAATTATCGATAAACGTATAATAAACAGTGCCGCGCCAGCAAAAAAAGCAAAGCGACCTGGCCATTCAGGCAGTTCTAACTCGCCAAAGAAATAGGCCCCGAAACTGGCTGCATGAAAGAACCCTTGCCATGCGGAAAATACCAGTGGCAGGAGTATCAATAGACTGATGAGAGAACCGCTAGCTAACATCCATAATTTGGCGTGTTTACCCAACCGTTTAAATATGAACTCTATGGTGATGTGACTATATTGTGCAGTGACATAAGCTAATGGCAAAAAAACCGCTCCCACCATCAGTTCTCGGACGATAACTACATCGTCAGTGACTCCCCATCCAAAAAGGTTTCGCGTTAGGACGGTTAGAGTGATCATTAATCCGAGGGTAACAATACACACGCCCGCAAGAATCAATGCCCCCTGTTCAATTTTTTTCAACATAATAATATAAACTCTATGGTGTTAAATTAACGTGCCCAAGGATAGCCTTGTAAATCTCGTTCTTGTCTGTATTTGGTCAGGGATGCTCTATATCTTTTAACCATGGCTTTTCCATCAAAGCCACTTTTTCTAGCTTCGTTTTCCCATTTAGAAATATGATATTGGCTAGCGGAATATAATTTTGCTGAATCTTCAGCAGAAAGACTGATTATTTCCAACTTACGGCCATCAATTCCTTGAGTAAAGCGTTGTTCTGCAGCATTGTCAGATTTCAGCACATTTTTACCAAGATAATCGACAAAGTCGGCTCCCACTTCGTTAAGCACCTTTGTTTGAGACGGGCTCAATTTAGCGAGTGCATCTTGGTTTATAAAGATGCCTAAGCCGGTATAAATCCCCCAATTTAGTTTGGTTAAACTATCCGCTACCTCATGATGTTTTAAGGCAAGTGATGCATTCATGTAACCCTGACTGCAATCAAGTAAACCGTTATCTAACCCTTGGTAAGCTTTATAGATGTTCATTCCAACTAAATTTGCACCTAAATCACCAAATATTTTTCCAAAAGTGCCTACGCCTCGTATTTTTTTATCTTTAATGTCATCGAGTGTTCGAACGGCGTCACCTTTACACAGCATGATCACGTTGGAAAGCATATATGAAGTGACAAATACTAAATTTTGTTTGGCTAAACTGCGGGATACTTCAGGGGATTGCATGTGGTCAAAGTTAGCTTTTAATCCAACCCAGGGATCCAAATTTTCAAAGGGCAAGTTAGTCAGTGAAAAAGAAATCATTTCTTTAAGAAAGTAATCTGGAATAATGGTGCCTAAGTCTACAACGCCCGCAGCAATGGATTGTCGCGATGCATTTGCCTTAAATAACGCTCCCCCCCACATAATATCGATTTTTAAATCACCACCAGTACGCCTCTCAACTTCCTTCGCAAACCATTTAGTGGCTTCAGCACGAGCTCCTCGGTTTGGCCCTGGTTCACCGTAGGTGAGAACCGTTGCTGCGACAGTGGGGACTGCAATCAAAATCATAGCCGTTAACACTGTTATGCTAAAAAACTTGCTCATTGTGTACATTATTTTTTGCTCCTCACTAAAACTATCAATATTTCGCATAGCGGAATATGTGAGCCACTTATCTTATCACTTTACATTAACAAACATAGTGCTGCAAGAATGTTGTTGACTAAATCGAGGCCACTTATTTACGTTCGTTACGTATAATATTCCAATCCACTTTTAGATATGTAACAAACCAGAAAACTTACTTACAGAATAGATTGTCGAACAAGAAGAAGACTTCAAATTGTATTAGGTGTATAAAATTAATATTAGAGGCAGGCATAAAAATCCTAGAGATTCATCTGGAAAAAAATTTTTAAAGAAGGAATTTGCATAAGTTTGGGGGCAAGGTTCTTTCATTCTCAAAGTGCATAAAATATTCGTTTAATCGAACAAACGTAAAAAAACATCCAACTATGGGTGGTTCACTTTAATAAAAAAATGATGTCCTAGGTCGTAGTGTAGAAAGGACAGCTTAATTTTTATGGATTTTTTAAACAAAGCCGCTTAATCTAGTCTTCTCGCAATTGATTAGTGCCTATGTAAATTGCAAAAAGATGATGCCCTTTTGAATCAACAAAGTCATAACATTCAGCATACGAATGAGACCATGGATCGCGTTCAGCCCGTTGCTTATTTTCTCACCTTTCTCTATTTTCTTTTAACATTAGCTCATTTTTTTCTTCTACAGGAAACATTCAAGTGGATCTTGTTTATTACGGCTCTTTCAACGGCAACTATTTGTGCTGTTATTGGATTCAAAGCATCGAAGATCCTATCAACCCAAAAAAGCGGGTTTATTCTGTTAATGCTGCTAATGGCCAGTTCAAACTGTCTGCTACATCTGTGGCTCTCCGAAGCTCCAGAACAAACCACCAACATATTTTTGACTATCATTGCGTCAGGTATTGTATTTTCGGATCGCCGCTATTGGGTAACCTCAATTATGTTCAACTGGATTGGATGGTTCACTGTCAACATCAGTGTTGAGATGGCTTTAACCCAACACTTTTTTGTCGCTATGGCGATGAGCACACTACTAAGTTGGTTTGCCCATCTGGCACGAAAAAGATTAGTAGAAAAACAACTAGCACTCAAACAAGAAAGAGATATTGCAATACAACATGAGCGAGTAGCCAATGCTGCAACCGAAGCAAAAAGCTTATTCTTGGCAAACATGAGTCACGAAATTCGTACACCGATGAATGGTGTTATTGGCATGATTGAACTTGTATCAAACTCAAAACTTGATGAAGAACAGAAAAATTTTATTGCAACAGCGAAGCGAAGTGCCGAGTCATTAATGATGATCATCAACGACATCCTAGATTTCTCAAAAATAGAGGCTGGTAAATTAACTATAGAACTGGTGAAGTTCGATATAGAGCAGTTTTTTAATGAGTGGGCGCATGATCTTCAATTTCAAGCTAACGCAAAAGGGCTCAAACTCAAACTGGTGAAGAACAGCATCCAGCAAAAAAGTGTTTTAGGCGACCCCCACCGAATTACCCAAGTTCTGAACAATCTGTTATCCAATGCAATCAAATTCACTCAGACAGGTACCATTATTGTCGAATATGATTTGATTGAATTAAACGGCTGCTTACAACTCAGTGTGTCGGTAACCGACACTGGCATTGGTATCAGCGATGCTGCATTGCTCCACCTTTTCGACTCGTTTTCTCAAGCAGATATGTCGACAACAAGAAATTTTGGCGGTACTGGTTTGGGCTTAGCGATCACCAGACAATTTTGTATATTGATGGGCGGAAACATAGCGGCTCAGAGTAAATTAGGAGTAGGAACAACCTTTGAATTTTCAGTTAAGCTTGCCTTTCCAGACCCAACATCAATCCAAGTAGAACCTTCCACCGTGAAATCTTATACCAAACTCAAAAGCCTAAGCGTTCTATTGGTTGAAGACAACTTCATCAACCAACAAGTGATGCTTGCTATCTTGAAAAGTCTTGAAATCAAGGTAGAAGTTGCAAACGATGGGGTTGAAGCGCTTACAATGCTTACTCATTCCCAGCCTGCAACATTTGACCTGATACTCATGGATTGTCAGATGCCTAACCTAGATGGTTATGAAGCGACACGGCGAATACGAGCAGGTGTTGCTGGCGACATATTTAGTGAAATCCCTATTATTGCTCTCACTGCAAATACCATGAATAGTGAACGAGAAAAGTGTCTTGGCGCAGGCATGAACGAATATCTCACCAAACCAATAAACACAGATACCTTAAAGTTAATGCTGGCGAAGTACTAACCATCTACTTTAGCCGTAATTATATTTTCAAGCTAAGTTTGCAGCAATATGCTCTTCACACTTATAAACTTTATAACAGAATATTGAAGACCTTTAACGTCCTCGTGAGTGATTGAGCGACGTCCCACATCAGATCTAACAGCCGCATTGATGCTTATAATTTATGATAGCCAAGCTTTATCGGGCTTCCAACATTCAACCCATGTTGGCACATTACTGGCTGGCATTGGCCTCGCGATACCATACCCTTGGGCTAATTCGCATCCTAGTTGCAACAATGCAGTTCCATGCTCAACGGTTTCTACTCCTTCAGCAATAACTGGGAGATGAAAGGCTTTTGCCAAACTAACCACTCCTCGAACAATAGCTAAGTCATCTGTATCAGTGAGCATGTCTCGTATAAAACTCTGATCTATTTTAATAAGGTTAACAGGTAGACGTTTGAGATAAATAAGGGATGAATACCCAGTACCAAAATCATCTAGCGCGAATTGAACGCCAAGCTCAATACAAGCTCGCATAGTCCCTATAATATGATTGATATCACTAAATGCACTGGTTTCTAATATTTCTAATTCCAGCGTGTGCGGAGATACATCAGGGTGTACGGCCAATAATGCCGCTAATCGCTCAACAAAATTAGCTTGTTGGAGCTGATAAGCACTGATGTTGACACTAATAATTAAATTGACCCCACTACTTTGCCATTCGCTTATTTGGCTCAGTGCCGTATCAATAACCCATTCACCTATCTCTAGACTAATAGGTTGACTTTCTACCATCGGTAAAAAATCTAATGGTGGCACTAAACCCCGTGTAGGATGTTGCCAGCGGATTAACGCCTCTACCCCTACTACTTCACCTGTCGATATGTTCACTTTGGGTTGATAGTGCAAAACAAACTCACTTTTATTGAATCCTGTACTGATATTACTGATATTTTCTTGTTTAATATTCGATGCGTCATCGTATGCGCTATCAAACAATTGATAACCATTTTTACCCGCTTTTTTTGCCATATACATTGCTTGGTCGGCATGACGGATAAGGATATCTGCATCGGAATCGTCTTGAGGATAGAGCGTAATGCCGATACTGGCTGTGACTTTTAGTATCACTTTACCAACAGTGATAGGCTCTGACACTGCAAGCAGTAAACGTTCTAAGGCTAGCTTATAATCGTCTGTGTTTGTTAAGTCAGTTAATATTACAACAAATTCATCACCACCAATTCGGGCTAATGTATCAACACCACGTAACGCAAAACTCATGCGCTGAGACACTACAATAAGTAATTCATCGCCCACCGCATGGCCATAGGTGTCATTAACGTCTTTAAAACCATCTAGGTCCATAAAGATGACAGCAAGTGACTTAGCATGACGTTGACATTGTAATATGGTTTGATTCAGTCGGTCGGCGAGTAAGGCCCGATTAGGTAACTTGGTCAGGGTATCGAAATGAGCCATTTTTTCTAGTTGGGATTGATGCTCTCTTTGTTCAGTAGCATCACTAAAGAGTGCAACATAATGGCTAATTTCGCCAACAGCATCTTTTACCGCACTTATGGTGATGCTTGCCACATACTCTTCACCATTTTTTCGACGACCCATTATCTCACCAACCCATTGGCCTATGGTGTTAATTTTATCCCACATCGCTGCATAGAATTCAGGTGAGTAAAGTTCTGCTTGGAATAAGTGCGGAATTTTACCAATAGCTTCTTCGTGGGAGTAACCGGTGATTTTAGTAAATGAGTGATTAACGTCAATCACCTTGGTCGCGGCGTCTGTAATAACCACACCTTCGAGGGCATGAATAAAAACACTGGCAGCAAGGGTTAATTCAGCCGCACGTTTGTCTTTTTCTTGGTTTTGAAAAGCAAGTTCTTCATTAAGCACTTTTAACTCAGTTGAAGCTTTTAAGATAACTTCTTGCTGAAGTCGACGGTTCCAGATGATGGTAATGAGTATAATAATGCTAGCAATAGCGACGATTAACATGACTAGTTGATAATTAGTTTTAACCAGTAGTTCTTTATTTCCCCATTCATCTAATATTTGTTGTTTTTCCAGTGTACTGATACTTGCTAAGACTTTATTAATGATGGGGGAAAGTGCTTTAAATTCTGGTTGTATAAAAAAGCTAATATCCAAATTAAAATCTGTTGCGCCTACCACCCTTAAAGTGCTGTATCCGTGCTCTGCGATTAAATAATTCGCTTGGGCTAATGGAGCAATAAAGACATCTGTTTTACCCGAGGATAAATCTTTTAGCCCTTGTTCTGACGAATTGACCAGTTGAAAAATTTTGTTGGGAAATTGCTTAACAATACTATTTGTACTTGAATAATCACTAATTAATGTTATGCGTTTGTTCAGCACTTCACTGATTTTTTCAATATACTTTTTTTCATGTCGCATGATGAAAACAAATGGACTGTTAATAAAACTGTTCGTCGATGACAATTTTTCAAAGGGTGAATATAAGCGTGGAGCTGAGCCCATATTGACTTTGTTGTTTATCAAGCTATCTCGGCTTTCTTGCCATGTTGTAGTGGGAACCAGTTCAAAACTAACTTGTAATGTTTCAGCAATCATATCTAAGTAATGAGGAATAATGCCACTATGTTTATTTTGTGCGTCAATCGACTCATAAGGCATCCAAAGGGGGTCAGAAACAAAGGTAAAATGGTTATTGTTGATAAGCCATTTTTTTTCCTCTGTTGTTAATAAAACACGAGGTTTATCGATTAACGCTGCCTTAACTACCCATTTAGTTAACAAGCTTTTCAGTTCGGTGTTTTCTATATGGGTAAGTGCCTTATTAATGATGCCAATTAATGGCTGATAGTCATCTCTGACAGCAATATGCAGGTTTTTGATGGGACTCTTGGGTAAGGTTTTAAAAGGAATGATGTTGGTTACTGCTTTTTTAGTCAGATGATAATTGATGACCGCATGAGAGTCATACAAAGCATCCACTTTACCTTCAACAATATAATCTATTGCCTGTTGTGATGAATCAAAATAAACAAGACGTACTTCTGGTAGCCTTCTTTTGATATCAGTTTCCATGGCGCTGTTACGTGTAATAGCTAGTCTTAGTCCATTTAACTCATCTATTTTTGTAATATTCATATTGTTACGAATGAAGAAATAATTTAATAGCTGAGTATAAGGTTGAGAAAACAGTAATGATTTTTCACGCTCTTTGGTTTTAAAGGTAGCAACTAAAAGATCTTTTTCTTTATCTTTAACTTGGGAAATCGATTTATCCCAAACATCAGTTGAGAAATCAAAGGTGATCCCTGTTAATTTTGCAATGGATAATAATAAATCATGCCCCAGCCCATCGTGCAAACCTTGCTCATTTCTAAATTCGATTGGTGCCCAGCCAAGATCACCCGCAACTTTGATCACTTGGTGCTCGTTAATCCATTGTTGTTGCTGCTGCGACAGTTCAAATACGGCCTCTTTTATTGATGAGTCGTTGTCCCCCGTGACCACTGACCAAGTATCGAATATCACTTTTTTTTCAAATGGTGTTATGGCGTCGATACCTTTATTAATGATGGAAATCAACTCAGGGTTGTTTTTAGTCGTCGCCATTTTATAGGCGAAGGTCTCTGAGCCATCAATGGGCTTTATGGCTTTAATACCTAATATCCCATTAGAACGTAATAGATAGTTAACGGTATCAACTGAATCAAAAATCAAATCAACTTTGTCTGCTAAGAGTAAGTCAATAGCATCAGAAATATCATTTGTGGTCACAATGTCTAATTCAGGATAAGTGGCTTTTAGTATTGGTTCTGCCGCGTGGTCAACAATGATGGCAAGCTTAAGCCCTTTTAAAAATCGGTTATTTGTTGTGTTTAATGCATTTTTGGCAAAAAAGGAATCATCCGAACGATAGTACTCTTTTGAAAAAATAAAATATTTATCTCTTTCTTCAGTTTGATAAATAACAGGTAACAAGTCATTTTTCTGCTGTTTAGTGCTCTCAATTGCTTGACGCCAGTTACTAACATTGAAGTTTAGCTTCAGCCCTACTTTACTAGCGATAAGTGTCAGGAAGTCATGACTAATACCCATATGCTCCCCTTCAATATTAACAAAATCAATAGGAGGAAAGTTAATGTCACCTGCAATATTGATGACTGGATTATTTTTAATCCAGTTAGCTTCTTGCTTAGTGAGTCCCAATTTTTTCTGATTAGATACGTTTTTAAACCACTTTTTATAAATATTCCGATATTGAAGGGGTGTGATCGCGTTCAACCCCTTCTGAATGATACTTGCTAACTCTGGATTAGCTTTATTGACAACAATATGAAGAGATTTTTTACCTAGATGACTCGTGGACTTAAATGGAATAATGTTGGTGATGTTTTTTGCTGCTAAGCTGTAAGAAAGAGTCGTGTATGTGTCAAATAGCATATCTGCATCATTTTCAGATACCGCATCAATAGCTCCGTCGAAATTTTTCACATCGATAATAATAATATTAGGGAAATGTCGTATAATTGTATCTCTGTGTGCATCATCTATGGATATAGCTACACGCTTGCCATCTAAATCAGCAAAGGAACTGACATTTACATCATCTCTAATAAAAAAGTAATCTAGCGATTCAAAGTACGGATTTGAAAAATCAAGATAGCTTTTTCTTTCTTCTGTTTTAAAAACAGAACCCAAAATATGGATCTCATCATTTTTTATCTTATCAAGATTCTGTTGCCACTCATCGACAATTACACGGTATTTTAAGCCGGTATATTGCGAAATAAGTTTTAAATGTTCTTGGGCTATGCCTTTATAACGACCTTGTTGATCAATAAAGTTGAAGGGTTTCCAATCAGCACTTGCGCCAACAATGATATCTTGATGGTCCGCTAACCACTGTTGCTCTTCAATTGATAAAGCAACACGTTCAAAATCCTGAGCTTTTATTTGAGCAGATATAAAAGTGCAACTTAAAAAAAAAGAGAAATAAAAAATACGTAGAAACATTTGATTCAAACACCTAAAAAAATTGCAGCCTTTGAAAGCACTAATGTTCTGTCAAAATAACATATGAACTTCACTTTAGCTCACAAAAAATTAACAAGACTGCCATCATTATACTGCAAAAAATTAACAAGACTGCCATCATTACCTCTTGATGTAATTCATGAAATCGCCCATTGCTTGAGGAGCTACATGCCTGCTTTTAGACAAACAAATAATTAATTAATTATTTCTATTGATAATATTTCCTACAAGATCTCCATTTATTACAACAGTGTCAGTAAGGTCGAGCACATGAATATCAAGCAGCGTTGGAAAGTGCTGAATTCAAAAGCGCTGGTGAACGCGCAACAAAAACAATGGGTAGGCAAACCGACCGGGCCAGAGAGACGCTTGATAAAGACCTGTTTCATTTACAAGCCCTGCGTTTAGTTAATAAATTACCTAATAAGACGTTTGTTTACCGTTCTAATCTGTGGTGACTAAAATTTGAACTGACACTTTTTGTCAATGTTTACTAAGCTGTTGTTTACTAGCTCATATATGGTTTGGTAAAACATGGCTGGGACATGGTAAATCTATCTATGTGGATTAAAAACAAGTCCTATTTATCGGTATTCTGTTCAAGTAGTCAGTTCATTAACCTCAAACCCAATCAAATCGGTACCTATTGAATAGATAAGGTATAGCGCTTATTCTTTTCACATAAACCGCGGTCTTATCTAAATTCATAAGGCTGATATCAGACAGCTGTACTTTTGAAAGACTCCGTTTTTCTGAGCAACTAAGGAGGGTTATTTAATGGGAATATTAAGAATCATACGACAAACATCGATTGGTCTGTGCTTATCATTGATGGCAATAGTTCAACCCTCAGCTAAGCAGGTAATGGAAAATACTGAAGTGCAAGCTCAGATCAGGTTGTTTTCCGCCTAGCTGGATGGGCAGCTCGAAAATCGCGGCTTGCCCGGTGTAGTAGTCGGAGTTGAATCCGATCAAGATTTAGTCTGGGCAAAAGGTTTTGGCTATACAAACATAGCTTCAGCCAAACCGATGCAGACAGATACTCGCTTTCGCATGGCATCCCGCAGCATGTTGTTCACCGCAACTTCGATTATGCAGTTAAAAGAACAAAACAAACTGCTTCTTGATGATCCTGTAGTTAACTATTTACCTTGGTTTAAATTTAAGCAGGTAACGAGCAATGCTCCACTCGTTACTATTGAACATTTATTAACCCATAATTCTGGGCTACCTCGAGAAGTAAGTTCTCATTGGAGCAATTTCAATTTTCCAACAAACAGTGAAGTTCGTGGTTGGATTACCCAAAGACAAGCAGCGTTCTCCCCTGAAGTGCGCTGGAAATACTCAAATCTTGCATACACGGTCGCTGGTATGGTCGTTGAAAAAATCAGTGGTATGTCTTGAGCTGATTACACAAATGAGAATATATTCGTTCCTCTTGGTATGGATGCTTCGAGCGTTGATAAGGAAGAACCTGAACTCGCAGTTGGCTACGGCATTAAAATGCCTGACGGTACTCGTAAAATCATGTCATTTGTTGATGCCCGTGTCATGGCGGCAGCGACAGGTCTCACATCGACAGTTGAAGATATGGCGCGATTTGTTTCCGCTCAATTTCGAGAAGGTGACCGAGGCGATAATAGGTTACTTAGCACGGCCTCATTACGTGAGATTCACAGGGTTCGAATGTTGGAAAATACCTAGCTCGCGGCCAAGGTATAGGCTTTAGTGTGAGACAGACCGATGGCAAGTTATACGTTGGCCATGGAGGTGGCGACTCTGGATACACAACTAATACCACTATCCAACTTGATTCAAAAGTGGCGGTTATTGTTCTAACCAATACTAACGACCCAAATTCTAGGCATATAGCGGGTCAACTAATGAGCACGGTTGGAGAAGCAGTGGCAAAAGCAGCAGCGCCAAAAATGGATAATAAATTAAATGGCAGTCAAATTGGGAACGCTTTGCTGGACGTTATAACATCCGAAGTTGCGCGCCAAGTTTTGATGATGAATGAAAAGCTAGTCATAATGAGCTCTTACTCTACGAACATTGGCAATCCGATCGAATTGGAACCACTTAGCGGTGACTTATTCAAAATGAAAGCACCGACAGGAGGCGCTTTTGTAGGTGAAGTAGTCCGATTCATCGAACAAAATGGGGTGGTGATGCGCATGATTATTGGAGACACATATTTTGACCGCCTTCTGGATTAGAGTGTCATTGCTCTTTTCTAGTTTTACATAATAATAAGACTAAGATCTAATAGAAGACAAAGAATTAAAATGACTCTTTAGAGTATATTTTTATAATTACTAGAGTAAATATCAATGAATCGTTTAGAACTTTAACAAGCCATATATATGGCTTGTTAAAGTTCTAATAAAGATAAAAAATCATAAATTCTGATTTTGACCTCCTATCTATTATTTTTATACAGTAGTTTTTAGATTGAAAATTATTTTTGTGGCGTTTCCACTGTCATAGGAATATCTGGGTTTATGCCTTGTTGTATTTTTTGTTCAAGGACCATTTCTCGCACCTCAGCTAAGAGTTTTTTAGCATCATAAACAATGCCGTCTTTAATTGTCCAGCGCACGCCACCCACTCGTTCGACGGTGTTAGTTTTATCGTTTAATTTGGGAACACCTGTGCCGTATAACGATTTCAAGTTATGAATGGGATTTTCATCTACGATAATAATATCGGCTTTTTTTCCTACATGTAAAGTGCCAATGTCGTCAGCCATTTTTAACACTTTTGAGCCTTCTTTGGTGGCTGCTCGAATAACTTCTAAGGGATGAAAGCCAGCTTCTTGAAGAAGTTCTAGCTCCTGAATATAACCAAAGCCATACAAACTATAAATGTAACCGGTATCACTGCCGGCTACTACTGTGCCACCTTTGTTTTTGTATTCGTTAACAAACTGCATCCAGAGTTTAAAATTATTTTTCCATTCTACTTCGTCTTCTGTGGTCCAATTAAAGAAGTAGGCACCGTGCTCTGCTCGGTTAGCACGGTAGAATCTCCATAAATTTGGCATAGTATATTGGTAATGCCATTCGGCGGTGTAGGCGCGCATTAGATCACGACTGGCTAGGTAAATAGTGAAGGTTGGGCTTAAGCAGAAGTCACGCTCAAGTAAGGTGTGCATGACATAATTCCAGCGCTCGCTACCAGGTTTTGCTGCTTGTTTCCATAAGCGCCCTGCTTGGCTGAAACGATCTTGTTCATTATTATAAATATAGTCACTGGGATAATTTTGAATAACTTGATCTTCAAATAATGCTTCTGGTAATCCATACCAGTGTTCCATGCAGTCCAATCCCATAGCGGATGTATCAAGCACATTGGCGTGCACTACATCTAACTGCGCGTGATGCATGGTTGTGTCTAAACCTAGCGTTTCAGCTTCGTCTAAAGCGGCAGCCATAATATCTTCTTTTGCACCCATAAACTTAATACCATCAGCACCTTTCTCTTTGAGCGACTGAACACGTTTACGCGCTTTTTCTGGTGTAGTTATCGGATCTTTTAATGCACCAAAAAAAGGAAACACTGAAATTCTTGGTGCGGTAATAGCGTTACGTTGACTTAATTCTTTTAGCGCTAAGGTACGGTCTTCCCCTTGATCGTCATACACTTCACGTACCGTTGTAATTCCATGACCCAGCCACAACTTAAAAATGTACTCTGGTGATACTTTTTGTCCATCGTTTACATTATGAATATGTGAATGTGCGTCAATAAAACCAGGTAATATGTACTTTCCATGAGCATCAATTTCACGTGACCCTTTTTCGGGACGATTTTTATCTTCTATAGGTAATCCAGGAAAGCCTACCACTTTAATTTGAGTAATACGGTTTTGTTCTATGACTATATCTGCTGGTCCATAAGGTGGCGCGCCTGTGCCATCAACAACATAGCCACCACGTATCACTAATCTGTCGTAAGTTCCTTCACCTGCGTTGCGTTTAGGCACTTCATCGTTGATTTGTTTGAACAGTTTATCATTGCTAGACGCTGCGGATGCACTTTCAGATATACTGAAGGCTAACGTTGCAGTCATAACTGTTAACGTGAAAGAAGCAAGCGCTTTTGATAGTAATGCCATGCCTATGGATATCCTTTTTTTATTGGTTATCGTGGTTTGTTACTGATAACAGTTACTATTAATAGTTGCTGTTATCAGTAACTAAGATTACAAAAATCACAAAAACTATTGGAATATAAGAGTTAAGTAAGCGTAAACACTACCCCTAATCTGAACAATGAGCAACAGCTTGAACGTGGCATACAATCGTCTAACAAGGCTGGATATTCGATCACTTGTGACCGACAAAAAAGTGGAATGGATAATCAAAGTTTTCACTATAACTAAAACTGCGACTAGCCGCTTTGTATAAATACTGACTCTTAATATGAAGCGCGTGAACCACCAGAAATCTCACTTTAAGCAAGATGGTCATGAGTTGTAGAGGTTAGTGGATTTAATTAGGTCATATAAACCGTTATGGATCTTATTATTCGTTAGCGATAGATTTATCTTTTCGATATCGAAATACGCCTTGCCCTGAAGCAATAAGATTATCAAAAGAATCAAATACTTCGGCAGAAGCATAATAAATATTGCGACCAGAGGCTGTCACTTTGCCAATGGCATAAAGCTTGTTGGATTGTGCTTGTCCTAAAAAGTTGATGTTTAAAGATAAAGTCAGCGCTTTTCTATATTCAATCGGATCATCACTATATGCTCCAGACAATGCAGTGCTTGCATCTAATAAAGCCGAAATAAAACCACCGTGGGGAATATCTGAACGGTTTAAGTGTTCAGGCTTTAATTCAGCACTCATTTTAATATGTTTTTCTCGCCATTCTTCAACCACAAATCCTAAGTGGTTATTAAAAGGTGGCATTATTTTATTTGCCCAAGATGTCATTATATTTTTAACACTCTTATTTTATTTTTCTGGCGGCTTGTGATTCTTCGCTTTGCAGTAACTCAGAAAAAATCACTAACTCACTTTCAATTATATTACTGAGTTGTGTATGCTGAGGTGCTTTAAGGAGTCTCTTGGTGGTTCGCAAAGCATTTTGAGGTTTGAGTGCCAATGCTTTTGCTTTAGATAGAGCAAAATCCAATACTTCAGATTTATCTATTTGCTGATTAACAATACCCATATTAATAGCCGATTGTGTATTAAAAGCATCACCCAGCATTAATACTTCTGCGGCTTTACGATGGCCTGCTAACTGAGGAATAAGCAGGCTTGATCCTCCTTCAGGGCAAGCACCTAAATCCACGAAAGGCATTTTAAAATGCGTTTCTGATGCATAAACCAAATCAAAATGAAGCAGCATGGTGACGCCAATACCAATAGCGACTCCAGATACTGCTCCGACAATTGGCTTAGGGTAATGATGGAGTTCATGTAATAAAGTTGAGGCCGGTGATGGTTGATCAAAATCACGAGTAATAAAGTCGTTTAAATCATTACCTGCTGAAAACGCATCTTGCGTGCCATGGATCAGCACAACGTTAACACTGTCATCAGACACACTGTCTTTTAACGCTTTTGCCATAGCAAGATACATCGAGCGAGTTAAGGCATTTTTTTTGTTTGGACGATAAATACCAATGTGTAAAACACCACTATCATTATGAATGATTACGTTTTCGTCAGATTCCATGTTCGCTCCACCTATTAATGACACTTATGGTTCATGTTTATTGTTTATTGTTTATTGAACACGCTTATTAATTATTCAAACGTTTTAAACGAGATAACGCCACATCGTATTCTGTTTTAAAACGCGCAACGATAGTAGCTACATCCGAGATATCCGCGATGCTGCCTAATCCTTGACCTGCACCCCAAATGTCTTTCCAAGCTTTTGATTTACTGCCGCCTTCGGAGCCAAATTTCATTTTATTTTTATCGCCCTGCTCTAAATCATCAGGGTCTAAACCCGCATTAGTGATGCTTGGCTTAAGGTAATTTCCATGCACGCCGGTAAATAAAGAGCTGTACACAATATCTTTGGCACTACTTTCAACCAACATGGTTTTATATGCTTGATCGGCATTGGCTTCTTTACTGGCAATAAAACGTGTGCCTATGTAAGCAAAGTCAGCCCCTAATGCTTGTGCTGACAATATAGCAGCACCGTTAGCAATGGAGCCTGACAACGCTATCGGGCCATCAAAAAATTGTTTAATTTCACTGACTAATGCAAAAGGGCTTAACGTACCCGCGTGGCCACCAGCACCAGCACACACCAACACTAAACCATCAACACCTACTTCTATGGCTTTTTGAGCATGACGCACATTGATCACATCATGAAAAATAATGCCGCCGTAAGCGTGAATACGTTCCACCAAATCAGGATCCAAGGCACGTAAGCTGGTAATAATGATCGGCACCTTAAATTCGATACAGGTGTTCACATCATCTTCTAAACGGTCGTTGCTCTTATGTACAATTAAATTAACCGCATAGGGCGAAACGATAGCGCTAGGGTTGGCAGCCTGATAAGCATCTAGCTCAGTGATAATAGTTGTTAGCCACTCACCCAGTAATGATTGTGGGCGAGCATTGAGTGCCGGAAAAGATCCAACAATACCGGCTTTACATTGCGCGATAACTAATTCTGGGCCCGAGACAATAAACATAGGAGCACTGATGACGGGTAAAGATAATTTATTTTGTAATGTCTTTGGAATTGACATATTGGTCCTCTAAAAGATGTTCGATGTGAATAACAAAAAATGCGTTATGCCAGAAAACTAACATAACGCATTCAACACTTAATTTAGCTATTGGCCCACTGAGTTAAGGTTTTTCCTTCTGCGACAAGTTGTTTTAATAACGTTGCTGGTTGCCAAAATTCTTCACCGTAGGTACGGCCAAATTCACAAATAGTGTGATAAATTTTTTCTAAACCAATGGTATCAGCATAAAACATCGGGCCACCTCGGTAGGCTGGGAAACCATAACCGAATGCGTAAACCACATCAATATCACTAGGACGTTGTGCGATGCCTTCTTCGAGTATTTTAAAACCTTCGTTGATCAAAGCAAAAGTCAAACGCGCTAAAATAGTCTTGTCACTGATAACCTTGCGTTCAACGCCCCTTTTTTTGGCTTGAGTTTCAATCACCTCAAGTACTAATGGATCGACACTTCGCTGCCTAGTGTCGGCATCATATTGGTAATAACCCGCACCCGTTTTCTGGCCTAGGCGACCCATTTCATATAAAGCATCGGCGATACAATAGGTTCTAACATCACCTTTTTGTTCATCAGTTAAACCTTCACGTGCTTTATAACCAATGTCTATTCCCGCTAAGTCGCCAACCGCTAACGGCCCCATTGCCATACCAAAGTGTTGCATAACGGCGTCGATGTCTTGGGGTGTTGAACCTTCAAGTAAACATAATTGTGATTCACGAGCATAATGTCGCAACATACGATTACCAATAAAGCCATAACATACCCGAGACAACGCCGGCACTTTTTTGATGCTTTTAGCAATCGCCATTGATGTGGCAACTACGTCATCAGAAGTTTCATCACCACGCACAATTTCCAATAATTTCATCACGTTAGCAGGGCTGAAAAAATGTAAACCAATCACATCTTGTGGCCTAGAAGTGGCTTGAGCAATTAAATTGACGTCTTGATAAGAGGTGTTACTGGCCAAAATAGCCCCTCGCTTACACACTTTATCGAGCTTTCTGAATACTTGCTTTTTGATGTCTAGATTTTCAAATACTGCCTCAATAACCAAATCCATATCAGCTAAGTCATTGTAATCCGTCGTGCCCGTTATCATGTTTTGGCGCTGAGCTGCCAGTTCAACGCTCAACTTACCTTTACTCACCGTCATAGCATAATTTTTAGCGATAAGATCTTTACCGCGTTGTAATGCTTCTTGGCTTATTTCTAGCAAAGTAACCGGGATACCTGCATTCACAAAATTCATTGCAATGCCTCCCCCCATTAAACCACCACCAATGATACCCACACGTTTGATATCTTTTAGCTGCGTGTTTTTGGGTAAGTCTTTCACTTTCGAAGACATTCTCTCGGCAAAAAACATATGTTGTAAAGCGGCAGACTGAGATGACTGCATACACTCTACAAATAGACGTCTTTCAACTTTTAAACCTTCAATAAAAGGGGTGTTTAACGCCGCTTCAATACATTCCACAATGCGATGTGGTGCTTCTTGTCCGCGAAAACGTTTACTTAATGTTTTTCTATAATTAACAAAGAGCTCAGCGAAGAATTCAGCTGATGCATCTTCTTTATCGACCTCTAAAGCACTGACTTTTTTAAGTACAGCACCTTGTGCAATCACTTCTTTGGCAAAATCTAGTGCCTCGCTAAGTAAATTACCTTCAACCACTTTATCAATTAAACCAATGTTTAAGGCTTGAGCTGCAGCAATCGGTGTGCCGGTAGTCATTAAATCAAGTGCGGCTTTTACGCCGGTTAATCTTGGTACGCGTTGTGTGCCACCAGCACCGGGTAATAGACCTAATTTAACTTCAGGTAAGCCAACTTGAGCTGAAGACAATGCACAACGATAATGACAAGCCAGCGCCGTCTCTAAGCCACCACCCAGTGCAGTGCCATGAATGGCGGCAATGATAGGTTTTTGCGACGCTTCAATAACAATAAGCAGATCAGATAATGAAGGTGATATGGGTGGTTTGCCGAACTCTGAAATGTCTGCGCCAGCAATAAACGTACGCCCTTCACAAATCAAAACTAAAGCTAAAGAGGCATCATCTTGCGCCTGTGTTACCGCATCTTGAATACCGCTACGCAAAACATGAGAAAGTGCGTTGACTGGCGGGTTATTTAAACGAATAACACCGATGTTACCCTCTAAGTGATAACTAACAACTGACATAAATTCATTCCTTACTTTTAGAAAGATCTCTATTGAACGTTCATTGGAGGTCCAATAGAGATCCATTGCATATTTATTAGAGAACTAAACACGTTCGATGACTACAGCGATACCTTGACCAATGCCAATGCACATTGTCGCAAGTGCATAGCGACCACCGGTTTTTTCTAATTGACGTAATGCCGTCAACACAATCCGCGTACCACTGGCACCCAAAGGATGACCAATCGCAATCGCACCACCATTTTGATTAACACGCGGGTCATCAAAGGCAATACCCAGTTGTTTCATGCACCCTAACGCTTGTACTGCAAATGCTTCATTAAATTCTAAAACATCCATATCGGCTAGGGTTAAGCCCGCTCTTGCTAATACTTTTCGGGTAGCAGGCACAGGGCCTAAGCCCATCACGCGTGGTGGTACACCCGCAATCGCACCGGCAATAATTCTTGCGCGAGGTTTGACACCCATCTTTTCACCCACGTCTTTATTACCAATGATCATGGCAGAAGCACCATCGTTGATACCTGAAGCATTACCGGCGGTGACGACACCATCAAATAATGGTCGTAAATTACTCAGTGCTTGTAATGTAGAAGCAGGGCGTGGATGTTCATCAGAAGTGATTGAAAGTGTTGGTTTCTTGCGACCTTGTGACACTTCAATAGGAATAATTTCATCTTCAAAATATCCGGCTACTTTTGCCACTTCGTATTTAGATTGAGAGGCGGCAGCAAATACATCACATTCTTCTCTGCTAATATTTAAATCGCTAGCAATGTTGTCTGCGGTTTCAGGCATCGAATGACCACCAAACTGCTTAACAATTTCTGGGTTAGTAAAGCGAGCACCCATAGTGGTATCAAACATTTCTTGCTGCCTGGCAAAGGCTGAAGTGGCTTTGGCTAAAACAAAAGGTGCACGACTCATAGACTCAACACCACAGGCTACAAACAACTCACCTTCATTGGTTTTTACACATCGAGCGGCATCTAACGCCGCGGCTAAACTTGAACCACACAAACGGTTGACGGTTAAGCCCCCCGTCTCAATTGGCAAGCCAGCTAATAACCCTGCAGTACGGGCTACGTTTCGGCTGTCTTCACCCGCCTGATTGGTATTGCCAGCAATTACATCTTCATACAGACTTAAATCAAAGTTATTGCGCTGCACTAACGTTTTAATTAGGTGCGCCAACATGTCATCGGGCCGAACCGAAGATAAAGCGCCACCATGACGGCCAAATGCTGTTCGTGCGGCATCGTAGATATATGCATCTTGCATGATTTTTCCTTATAAATTGATGTAATTAACTGCTGATATAATTTACTAAGACTGGAAAAGCGACAAGTAATGAAGCGGCTTTGTGTTGGTCTTGACTATTTGATAATTGGATGTGTACCACCTGCCCTTTTTCAGGGTCAAATTCTGACTTAACCTGAGCGCTGATGGCATGTTGGTTAAATAAATCATTCACGCTAAATTCTGTGGCTTTATTACGTAACAACGGTTTAAACACTTTGCCAACGGCTGTTACCGGAATGCTATCAAGGATTTCGATACGTTTAGGAATAGCGGCTCTTTCGGTAATATGCGCTTGGCAAAAAGCTAATAATTCAGATGCTGTAGTTTGATGCGTGACTTGCGGCTTATTTTTTAGCACCACATATGCAACCGGTATTTCTCCTGAATGCACATCAGGTTGACCAATCGCCACCGATTGGATCACAGCAGCGTGGGCCATAAGTGCATCTTCAATAATTTGTGGATCAATATTATGACCCCCACGGATAATCAAATCTTTAGCGCGGCCAGTCAGCTGAATATGCCCTAACGCATTAATCACACCTAAATCACCGGTGTTGAACCACTCATCTTCGACCCATGCACCTTCATTATCACTTTGATTTAGATAGCCTTGAAAAATATTAGGACCTTTTACTAAAATAATACCGGGTTCATTAGTGGCGCATACACGACTGATTTTATTATCGATAAGTTGAACAGCAATCACTCGGCTGTAAGGTATGCCATTGCCTACTGCCACTCCTTTGATATCAGAACCAGGTAACACTCTAGCAATCAAACAAGATGACTCTGTCATGCCATAACCATTGGTCACATTACAATTAAATCTTGTTTGAAAGGAGAGTTTCAATTCAAGAGGTAAAGGTGCTGATCCACAAGCCGCATATTCAAAACAACCCAGATCAATTTCCTCATCCGGTTGCTGTAATAAAATGGACATGATGGTAGGCACAGTAGGAAACCAACACACTTGATATTTACTCACAAAATACCACCAGTTTTTGACTGTATTAGGATTTCTAAACCCTTCTGGGGTCATAATAACCACCGTACGCCCCACAATGAACATCGATAAACTAGCAGCAATCACACCAAACACATGAAACAACGGTAATGCATTTAATACTGCAGATTTGCCGTGATAAGTATTAAATCCTGCATACACTTGTACCACAAAACTGATGTTTGCATGGGTTAGCTTAGCTATTTTAGGGCGTCCTGTTGTTCCCCCCGTATGAAAGTACATGGCAATATCGTCACCCTTAGGTTGCGAGGATTGCACCAATTTTTCATCCGATTGAGTTGCTATCGTAGTATTAAAATCAGTAATGCTGACTTTTGCATCGCTCAGTTCAGCAAAACTGTCATCCAGCAAAAGTAGATGTTCAAGTGAAGGAACACGTTCGATAATCTGCTGCACCTTTTTGCCTAGTTCAGTGGCATCATCAATTGAAACAGTCACTAATACTTTTGCTTTTACCTCATTCAGTATCTCAACAATGTGCTCAACGTGCAGAAGGTAGTTAATGGGGTTAGCAATGCCCACAGCTTGTGATGCCCATATACTAAGATGCGTTTCAGTTAAGTTGGGCAGTAAAATAGAGACAACATCATTGCGCTTAACGCCGAACGAGTGCAACAGGTGGGCTGTTTGATTGATTTTTTTAGCTAAAGTAGCAAACGTGAGCTGTTTGGCAACTTCATCTCGAGCAGCAGTAACATGTTCAACTAAAGCAATATCAGCAGGAAATTCATCTGCTGCATGGCAAAATACATCGTATGTTGTTTTGCAGTGATAGCGGTCTTGGTAACTTACTTTTTCTAAATCAGCAAGCAACTCTAATTCTGTTGGTTTGGACATTGAACACTCAATCTAATACAAGTTGTTATTATTTATTATTACCACGACATTAAAAAATAGCAGTCAATAGCCTAATATTCTGCAATGCGGAACTTAATTTTGCAATGTTTTTCAAATCCTTTGTAATTGGTTTACACCACTAAGCGTTTCATTCTGTAATGCCGCCCATTGTTCTTTAATCAAGCATACGTTGTTCAAATAGCCATTTTTTGATGGCTGTAGCCCAAATACAGCGAGTGACTTATTGCTTAGATCAGAGCTGACGGTTAATTTTCACACATGTAATTATTGCAAAATATAATTCCGCATTGCAGAATACGGTTGAATAATTACAAATATTTAACGCTTAAAATACATAATAATTACAACTTAATGGTGTAAAATGAAATTTAATTCTAATTTAATCTTAAAATCATCAATTCCTTGTTTTCTAATCCCAGCGTTATTAGCGTCTTCAGGCGTTAATTCACAACAAACACGTGAATTAGAGAAGATCGTGGTAACAGCAACTAAACGTGAACTAAGCTTGCAAGATGTTTCTGTATCAGTGAGTGTCATCGATAGGAAAATGGTGGAAAACGCACAAATGGATAATGGGACCGATATTGCGCGACTCGCTCCCAACGTCAATGTGTCGTATTTTGGTTTACCGGATCAACCAAAATATTCCTTACGGGGTGCCGCGACAACAGACTTTGCTTTAAATACTTCATCTGCCACTGGCACTATAGTTGATGAAGTTAACTTGGCTGCCTCATATTTTGGTGGTCCACTGTTATTTGATATCGAACGTATTGAAGCCCTCCGAGGCCCTCAGGGAACCCTTTTCGGGAAAAATACCACGGGTGGCGCACTGCATTTTATTACGCGTAGACCCAGTTTTGATACCGGTGGCTATTTCAAAGCCTCAATTGGTGAATATGGCTACACTCACGTAGATGGCGCTGTCGAAGCCCCTATTAGCGATAAACTTGCAGCGCGGTTGGCTTTTAGTTATTCAGATAGTGATGGATTTTGGGAAAACGAAAACCCCAATGGTTCAGACTTAGGGAATATAGATAATCAAGCCGCACGACTTTCATTGCTCTATGAAGACGGAGACTTTGAGGCCATATTGCGACTCATTACTTCACGTAGTAATCCAAAAGCAGCTGGCATAATTTCCACCGGAAGTGGGCCTGGAAACACCAACGTTATTGGCGTCAATCCAAGAGTCTCGCCTATTACAGGCAATCCCTATGATGCACATGAAGGTTTTTGGGATCGCTCTGGGGATATTAAAGTCAAAACCGATGGTGCCTACTTAACCATGAATTATGAGATGGATGAACTAACATTAACATCGGTAACATCAAAAATTTCTGGGTCTTTTTTGAATCTTGTCGATGCTGATGGCAGCATGAATAATTTACTGCATATCGACTTCTACTCTGAGTCCGACGAAGTTCAACAGGACTTAAGGATCACTTCAAACTACGATTCTGGATTCAATTATATCGCCGGACTTTATTATTTCGATGAACAATCAGATATCCCCACAACAACACGTTTGTTTGAAGGATTTATTCGCGACCCTAGTTTTGATCCTGCGTTAGACCCCTTTGCCGGCGTTCCTAGTTTTGTTGAAACAGATTTTGACCAACGCCGCACCTCTTATGCTGCCTATTTTAATGGCAGCCTTGAGCTAAGCGATTCTTTAACATTTAACGCAGGTATTCGTTGGACTAAAGACGAAGGTGAGCTGCAAAACTTTACTTCCACAGGTACTTTTTTGCTACCTGAAAGTAACTCTACGGTGGTACCGTTTATTGTCAATGATCCTGCTAATGATCTTGATTATTCTGATTCGGCTGTGACGGGTAAAGTGGGTTTGGATCTTAAACTAGACAGCGGCGCTTTACTTTATGGACATTACTCTCGTGGCTACCGCAGTAGCGCTTTTGATGGCAGTGCCCTTTTCTCTGCAACCTCATTAAGCACCGCAGCACCTGAAACCATCGATACCATCGAATTTGGTTACAAAACCCAGTTTGCAGATAACCGTATTCAAGTCAATTCTGCTGTATTTGTATCAAACTATAATGATTTGCAATTTCTCAACGTGATCAGTGCAACTGAGTCGGAACTTGTCAACGAAGATGCAGAAATGTATGGCTTTGAAGTTGAAGCCACGATGTTAGCGACTGATAATTTACAGTTCAGTATGGGATTGGGTTACTTACAAGGTGAATACAAAGACGCAATGCTAAACGGCATAGACATCAGTGGTAACGATTTGGTAGAAGCGCCTAGCATTAACTTTAATATTTCTATGGATTACGACATGCAAATGGGCAGTAACTTAGTGACATTACACTTAGATTCAAATTTTGTTGATGAGCAGTATTTTGATGCATTCAATTCCGAAGATGTCGCTAACGATAGCTTTTGGAGCGCTAACGGAAAAATCATATATACGCCTGGCGATGGTACCTTTGAATTTTCAATTTGGGGTAAAAACCTGACTAGCAATGATGAACCCGTTGGCAGAATTAGAACTGGTGCAGTAAATTCGGTATTTGCTGTCACCCCTCAACCACGTCGATTTGGTGTAGAAGCAAGATATAATTTCTAATACGCGCTCTGTTTTTTCAAGTATCTAGAGTATTAAGCTGCCAATAACTATGGCGGTTTAACACTCTTTTTATACCTTTTTTTAATCGAAACATAATAAGGTTTACAGGTAAGTGGATAGTTCAAAGTCGACTAGGTACTGGAAACATAGCTTTTATCGTTATTGAACCGTGGTTTAACCGGCACTCACTTCTGATGTTTTAAAAAATCAATTCGACAAATCATATAAGGCAACATAATGACATACCATTCAAGAGTGCTTATCTTAGCGGTGGCACTGATCCTGTTTGGGGGCTTTCTAGCCAATCAAATACAATCTAATGGCGGGAGCGTAGACGTCAGTCACGTTCGCTTTGCAGGCAACGACGGCATCATTACTCACGCCCGACTTTACGTGCCCGACGGCGTTTCAAGCAAAAACCCTGCCCCGGGCATTATTGCTACTCACGGTTACATCAACTCAAATGAAACCCAATCTGCTTTTGCGATCGAATTTAGCCGTCGTGGATACGTTGTATTAGCGCCTGATCAAACTGGCCATGGCTATTCCGACCCAGTTGCTTTTACCAATGGCTTTGGGGGTATTGATACTCTGGCCTACATGAAGACACTCGATTTTGTTGATCAAGGTAATATTGGTCTCGAAGGTCACTCTATGGGTGGCTGGGCATCACTCGTTGCCGCTGGCGTGTATCCTCAAGATTATCAATCAATGATGATATTGGGTTCGTCTCCCGGAACGTTTGGCGCACCAGAAGGCACGGCGGATTGGCCACGTAACTTAGCGGTGGTTTTTTCAAAATATGATGAGTTTTCAGCATTGATGTGGGGGGTAGATATCCCCACAGACATCACAAAAACCGATAAGCTCAAAACGCTGTTTAATACCTCTGAGGAAATCATTCCAGATACACTTTACGGAAATATTGCAGACGGTACGGCGCGCATTCTGCATCAACCAGCGGTCACTCATCCGGGCGATCACTTTTCACATGCTGCGATAAAACATGCTATCGAATGGTTTGATCAAACGTTAGTCGGTGCACAACCCATCTCATCCAACGATCAAGTTTGGCTATGGAAAGAAATCGGCACATTACTGGCTTTGATCGGTATGACAATTCTCATCGTTCCTGCTCTAACCAGAGTCGCTGGAACCTCATCGTTCCGTTCGCTTAAAGCATCAATGCCTAAATTACACAGTTTGACAGGACGAAGTTGGTGGTTAGGGGCACTCATATTTACCGCATTGCCGGCAATAACGTTGTTTCCGTTTAAAGGGATCAGCGAAAAACTGGGATGGCAGGCATCGGCTTTGTTTGCTCAAAACATTACCACTCAAGTTATGGTGTGGGCATTGTTGACCGGACTTGTTTCAATGACACTGTTTTTGCTTTGGCATTATTTGTTGAACCGTAAAACGGGTGCCAGTTTCGAAAGTTATGGACTGACTTGGAACGGCCAAGTACCAATATCTTCTATTGCGCACTCATTTTTACTGGCCTTAGCCGTCGTTGCAGTGCTGTATACATCACTACTGTTGACGGACTATGTATTTGATGTGGACTATCGTATTTGGGTGTTTGGTATCAAACTGTTAAGTCCGCTGCAGATGGGCATCGCTATGTTATACCTGATCCCGTTCAGCCTGTTTTTTATCATTGTTGCTACGGTGCTGCATGGACAATTACGTTGTGATAATTGGAGCTTTGGTAAAGAGCTGGTTATGAACTGGCTACTTTTGAGCGTTGGTTATCTACTGCTTTTAATAATGCAATACACTCCTCTGCTGATGGGCGGCACGCTACTGATAGCCAGTGAGCCATTGTGGTCTATTATTGCATTACAGTTTGTGCCATTAATGACAATCGCGGCGGTAGTTTTCACTGTGGCTTATCGTGTGACTGGTCGGGTTTATACCGGGGCCTTTATTAACGCCTTGATCATTACGTGGGTGATTGTTGCTAGTCAGGCAACGCATTATGCATTCTGATTAATGTTTCTTTAGGTAATACGACAGCCTCGTATTGCCTAAGGTTATTATAACGGCGTGAAGATGAACTAATCGGGGCTTGGTCATGCAATCACATAATTCTCTTTGTCAGTTGCATTTCGTCTAAATTTTTTTCGATTGAAAAATATAGATAACAGACTTACTGCAATTACTGTTATGACTGCACTTACGTTTGGGCAGAACAATGAATGTCTGCTCAAGTTGTTTTATGCGTCGATTGAATTCAAAGCTCAAACTAGATATTTTGGCTGTGGGCCAGAGTCACAACTTAGCAGTAAAAAGTGAGTTTGATTAGAGTAAATCTTAATGTTGGGTATTGGCCGTGACTAATCTAGACCCGATGTAATAATGACTAATCATAAGTAACCTAAACACTGGATAAGCCATACCGTGCACTGCAGACTAATTTCATTGAGCAACAAAGCATAAAAACCCGATGTTTAGGATCATCGGGGTTTTATCTCATGGATCATAAAATGCAGCATGAATAACTTCACTGAACTGCATCAGTCCATAAACACATAAACACAAATTTCTACTGCATTTTAGTGCCTACTCAGCAAATTTATGCACAACACCTAACTTAAAAGTACGACCTAAAGGGTTATGTGTAAAAGGGTCATAGTTTAAATCTAAACGAGCAAAAGGTGGCGCTTCATCTGTTAAGTTACTGATTGTGAAATTGACATTGGTTAGACCTTCATTAAAGCGATAGTTATAGCTTAAATCCAACTGTATCTGGCTATCGATGACCTGGCCTTTGCTGTTAGTGGTAAATAACGGATCTCGCTCATCTTTATAATCACCTACATAATAAGCGGCTAAGCTAACATTGTGATTGTTGAAGTCGAAGCTATTCACCATGGTGGCTTTAAATTTTGGTATGGGGCGATTAGAGTTAGTCGTATTTAGGTAACCAGCTGCATCAAACGTATCAGACAAAGCATCACCTATTACTTCGTATTCAGAGGTGTATGTTCCGTTTACGTTCAGAGTCCAATAGTCTGTAACATTTAAGCGTAATTGCACATCAACACCACTGGTTTGTAAATCTGCGCCGTTGATGATGTTAGTTTGAATACGTTCCACTGTTGATGCATTTCCAGGCTCTGTCCATTGAACTTGATCTATATAATCTGTATTTCCTGCCACTGCAGCTGATAATACCGCATTATAATTTTCAACAATAATCGGGTCACTTAAATCAAATGTCCAAAAATCAACAGTGGTAAATAAACGATCATCAAAAAACTCACCCATAATCCCAAAGTTTAATGCCACCGCGGATTCGGGTGCTAAGGCACCATTGCCCTGAGTATCAACGGCTTTAAACGCGGCTGGAGCCCCAACATAAGAAAGAGTGGTATTACTGCCTTCTAGTTGATTAAGTGTGGGTCCTCTAAATGTAGTACTCGCAGAGCCTCGTAATGAAAAGT
>JBNMPD010000009.1:0-31746 GCA_051276225.1 Flavobacteriales bacterium | reverse complement strand
CCGAAAACCAAATTTAATCGCTACGTAATCGGTAATCCCTATTTTCTTATTCAAACTTTTATCTTTAATCGTGCAAAGCGAGGATTTTAATTATGATGTACTCAAACACAATCAACACAATCAACACGATTGACAGTAACGCAAACGATTCACATATCCTTTTGGGTAAGCATCGTGGCATTCCTATGTCGATTCAGCGTTTTGTTGCGTTCGTTGCCCTCCTCATTCTTTCCCCTATTTTATTGATAAGCATGTTCTTGATCTGTATTGAAAGCAAAGGTAGCTGTTTATTCAGTCAAGACCGTATTGGCAAATTCGGTAGGCATTTTCGCATGTACAAGTTTCGTTCGATGTATTTGAAAACGGATCCTCTCTATCAAGAACCTGATCTAACAACGAATGATCGAGATGGGGTTTGTAAAAAGTATAAAATAGATCCTAGAACCACTAAGGTAGGTCGCTTTATTCGTAAATATTCAATAGATGAACTCCCTCAATTATTTAATATTTTGGCTGGAGATATGGCGTTAATTGGTCCTCGCCCTGGGCTATCAATAGAAGTTGATGCATATCCAACTAGCGCATTAAGTCGCTTAAACGGTATTCCGGGTTTGACTGGATTATGGCAAGTGACAGGACGTGCAAATACTGACTTTCAAACACAAGTTGAACTAGACCAGCGTTACCTTAATCAACAAAGTATTTGGTTAGATGTCTACATTTTATTGGTAACTGTCCCAACCGTTATAACTGCAAACGGTGCTTATTAACTAATAATCACATTTTACTTATAAAACTATCAGCTGGATGCGAATAGCATCCGGCTTTTTTAATGTCAGTATGGTTCGCAATTCAATAATATCATTCTCTTACTTTGCAAATTGCAAAGTAAGAGAATGATATTAAAAATAAAAGCTTTTAAAATCAATTGGTAATAGTTGGCCCGTAAGATGCTTTACTACTTGTATTCATAACAAAACAGTACGGGTATCTAATGAGAATTTTAGCTATAAAATTTTATAAATTAACAGCTATAAGAAAGTTTTCGGTACTAATATCCGTGATATTAATGATATTAATGATATTAATTTTATCAGGATGCGCACAGCAGCAACATAGTTTGGAAGTAATAGAAAATCGGTCCGGAGAATTTTATGGTGAACGTAGCAAAAATGGTTATTTGTTTACGCAGCAAAGTGTTGCGCAAAATGTGTTCTCAGCAACATTAAATTGTGATGACCGTCAGGATTTTGCAGCCCCTCTAAATTATCGCGTTGACAAGCCTATTTTATCATCAGCATCAACACAAGCGCCATTACCTATAGCGAATATTCGAGCTCGCAATACTCTGCCACTCAGCCCAGGTGATTTAATCGAAGTTATGATGGAATATGGAGAAGGTTTTAATGGTAAATATGTTTTAGATAATTTGGGATTGCTAAGTTTACCTATTATTGATGCGATTCATGCTTCGGGACTATCGCCTGAAGCACTCTCTAAAAAAATTGAATTAGCTTTGATTAAATCTGGAATATTTCGTCCCACAATGGCCACAGTGCACATAAAAATTCTACATTTAGCTGCCATTCAGATACCTGTTACAGGTGCTGTTTTTAAACCTGGCAGAGTGTTGATCAATAAAATGCACGCAAACGCAGAAATGGACCAGCGTGTTGTAGCCGATGGAGATTATAGTAATAAGAGATTGTTGTCTGAAGCGATCAGGGGAGCACATGGAGTAAGGCCCGATGCCAAAATAGATCAAGTTATTTTGATTCGTCAAGGTTGGCAAATAGAAGTAGACCTCACAGGCATTCTATCAGGTATACCTGTTCACGATTATCCGCTGATTGCTGGTGACCAAGTCATTGTGCCAAGCACAGGCTGTTTTCAATCGTACTTAGTACGCCCTAGTCAAATTACACCAAAGGGTTTTCGTGTATTTATGTCGAATCTAATTGATTCAGCGCAAAGTAACTCTAGTGCCGCCGTCGGGAACTACTCAACAAATTTACCGTATGGCACTAAGCTACTTCAGGCTGCAGTATCCGCAAATTGTGTTGGCGGTAAAGAGTGGACTAATGCCCCTCGCAAAGTCATGTTAGCTAGCGTAAACCCTATGACCAATGAAACTCAGGTAATTGAGCGTTCGATTGAGCAGTTAATGAGACATGCAAACCGAGATGATATAAACCCCTATGTTATGCCCGATGATGCTATCGCGTGTTATGACTCTGGTGTTACTAATTTACGTGACGTTGCCAGAACCATTGTAGATTTGTTAACACCTTTTACCTTGTTGTTTTGAGTCTATTTTATGGAACATTATCCTATTGCTCTGCTTTCCCCATTTACTAGTTTTAAAGCAACTGTTTATCGCTTTTTGAAATGGCCGTATTTAATATTTACTTTATGCTGTTATTTGCTGATTACTGCAGTTGTTGTCTTGTACTTACAAAAAACGCCGGTATATAGAAGTGAATTGGAATTAGTTCTACCGGGAACAGGGGCCTCATCGAATGTTTCTTTAGACAATGTAGGTCAGGTCGTATCACAAACGAGTGCGCCATTCTCATCGCGTAGTTTTAATCCTCGCGTTAATTACAAAGAGATGTTGTTAAGTCGCGGTGTGCTGTTTTTAGCCAGTAAAAAAACTGATATGACGAGCGCTGACTTTGGTCAACCTAAAATCACATTAACAGAACAAACCTCTATATTGGCTATCAGTATAACCGGTAATAGTGCGGCGCAAGCAAATCTCAAAGCATGGGCTTTATATGAAAGTTTGCAACAAGAATTAAAGCGTTTACGTAGTGATGAAGTTTATCTACGAGATATAAGCATACAAGAAGTTTTAGATGACTACCGACTCAAATTAAATCAAGCAAGAACGAATATTATGGAATTTCAACAAAGATCATTTTTGGTGTCGTTAGCCCAATTTGAACTACTGGTCGCAAGCCTTCAATCACTCAAAGAAAAGCAAATTTACTTACATGCCCAAGTAAAAAACTTAGCAAACTACAGCCACGGTTTAAGTCAAAAACTAGGTGTGTCATCGGACCTAGCAGGCAAAGCATTTATTCTTCAGTCTGACGTTGAATTTAGAGGATTACTTAAAGAACTGGACGATAGTACTGCCCTATTGTCTGAGTATCAATCTCGCTGGGGCGAAGGGCACCCTAAAGTCATTGCAGTGCAGTTACGGTATAACGCGGCGAAAAAATCGTTATTAAATCGAAGTAATGAAATTGCGGGTCCGCATGCATCGAATTCGTTTTCGAGTTTAGATTTAGAATTGAATCCAAAACGAGCTGAAATGTTTGCTGATTTGATTGAAGCATCTGCTCTACATGGTGGTATTCAAGCTGAATTAGCAGACTTAAAACGCACTGAGCTGCAACTTAGCGATCAGTTAAAGTTATATGCGCGAGAATTTGCTGTGTTAGATCGTTTACAAAAAGAATTTGATTTGGCCGAAGCTATCTTCACCTCAGCTGCTGCGCGCATAGAAGCAGGGAAAGCCGATGTTTTTGCCTCGTATCCAGTCATTCAAGTGTTAACTACACCCTCTATGCCAGCGGAAATAGATAGTCCAATCACAGCACTCGGATTAGTAGCTGGTGCGGTTGGTATTATATTTGTAACTTTAGGAGTGACCGTATTATGCAATCGCAGACGCCTCACCAAACTACTACTGAAGCGAAACTAATTTACTGGGCGTTGATTGCCACGTATCCCATTTATGCTATTGGTGGATTATATATTACAGGCTCAGCGTTAGGATGGGTGATCCTAGGCATAGTATTGTTGAGATCTTTTGTTGAGGGTAAAAATGTATTTAGTGAGGTTCCTATGATGGTATGGCTATGGGTTATAGGCATGTTGGTTATGCTGCTTTCACTATGGATTGCACATGCACAATGGTCTTTAGGAACCGCAAAAACTATTAAAAGTACCGTTGGGTGGGCAAAGGGATGGGCATTAATAGCAATATTTCCACTCCTAGGCTCCTTGGTTAGCATTAAACCTGAAAGCATTGTTCGAGGAGCGTGCATTGTTTGTAAGCATACCGCTATCTTCGGATTACTGACTTTCTTATTATATAGCCTCCGTATACCTGGCCAACTATTCGTTTCACCATTACAAATACTAGGTGGGGCTGGAGATGTTTTCTTTACAGTCAGTTTTTACGGAATGAACCCTGAGACCGGTGCTGGTCGCTGGCAGTTCTTCGCGCCATGGGCCCCTGCGGCCGGACTTTTAAGCTGTATTTTAGTTATTTTTTGTCTTCAGGAGAAAGACAATAATTTACGTAATTGGGGAGTGATTGGCTGTTTTATTATGGTGCTACTGTCGCAATCTCGCGTAGGGCTCGGTATTTTCATTGTAATCGTCCCCGTATTCTTACTTGCCAAACAACTTAAGAACCCTTGGGTACTGATTACTCTTGGACTTCTATTTCCCATAGTACTTGTTTTGGGCGGACCCTTATATGAGTTAGTGATGGATTCATACCAGCAAGTTAAAGAATTACGTCCTGAGTCAACAAGAGTGCGTTCAGCATTAGAAAATTTGGCAGTTCAACGGTGGCAAGCCGAGGCACCAATTTGGGGCCATGGCGCGGTCGAATCCGGTGGCAAACTTGTCGAATTCATGCCTATTGGTTCTCATCATACTTGGTATGGGTTGTTATTCATAAAAGGGTTTGTTGGCCTTATTGCTTTAGCGATTCCTATGGGGCTAAGCGTGATTTACTTTTTATTTTACTTTCAACAAAATATTCAAGTGCGAACGGCTTTATGCTTCTTAATCGTATTTGTTTGTTACAGTTTTTTCGAAAATTTAGAAATTTTAGCTTATCTATACTGGCCGGCCCTATTCTGGATAGGAATGGCATTTAAACAAATTCAAGGTAGAGGTTCCTATGTTTAAACAATTTAATGCCTATATTATTGGTTATTATGGAATGCACAATACAGGCGATGATGTTTTACTTTATTCAGCACGGTGGGCTAGTCATCATTTACTATCTTCTCAAAATAACATTGTCAGCAGCGGTACCGATAGCAAGTGCCAAGAATTCGGGAACATTCAAGCCATACCCAATGCGCTGTTTCGTGGTCACCAACGACTTTTGCATTATAAGAATGCGTTGCAAAGTGAAAAGGTAATTTTCGGTGGTGGGTCTGTCCTACATACAGAATCTGACATTCAATTTAAGCGTCACCTAATGACTTTAGCTAGCAGGAAGCAAAGTCGATGTGTAGGTGTTGGCATAGGTCCATTTACATCGGTAGGTGCTGAAAAGGCTTGCGCCAAATTTCTCTCTGAATGCGGTTTTATTGGTCTTAGAGATAAGCAAAGCTATGATATAGCAAAAAATTTATGTCCTCAGGCTAATGTTGAATTAACTTTTGATTTGGCCCCCACTATGCTTTGTAGTCAAAAAAATAAACTCGTTGAGATTGAGCGAAGTGGCATTATGTTTAATTTCTGCCAGCAAGCAGTTAATGCATATGGTGATACGAATGACAAAGTCGAACTTAGAAGGATCCAAAGCGCTACTGAAATAATTGAGCGAATTTGGATCGAGACCGGTGAACCAATTTATCTTGTCGATTTTAACGCGCATTATTGTTTTGGTGATTTTCACATACACCGTAAAATTATTGACAAATTAAACGAAAACATCCCAGTAACTCATATTCATTATGATCCAAATCCATTTAGAGTGTTGCAAAGAATCGCAGGGTTTAAGGCCTCAGTTTGTATGCGTCTGCATGCTTCAATTTTGTCTTTTATAGCAAAAACGCCATCAATCTCTATTCATTATCATAATAAGTGCAAGAGTTGGTGTGATCAAATAGGTATGTCCCAAGAATATCAATTCGATGCATTAGAAATTTGTTCTGATAGCGTAGTAAATGCACTTAAGCAGTGTCTTGGTGCGGAATTTGCATTGCCTGTTATGACAGTAGAAGATTCAATAAGAGCTTCTTTGTTAAATTGGAGATAAATGAATGAATAAAATACAGTTTTCAGTTGTAATCCCGTTATATAACAAAGTTGATAGCGTCAATAGAGCACTTGAATCAGTATGTGCTCAACGTTACGCTGCTGCTGAAATTATCGTTATAGACGACGGTTCTTCCGATGGCAGTGCTGAGAAAATAAGAAGACTTAATATCCCTAGTTTAAAGATTATTCAACAAACAAATCAGGGGGTATCAGCAGCTCGAAACTTAGGCGTGTCTTTAGCGAGTTTTCCATATATTGCTTTTCTCGATGCTGATGACCAGTGGTCGCCTTTCTACCTAGCTGAGATACATAATTTAATTTTACGTTTTCCTGAGCAGGGCTTTTTTGCAAGTCATTATCAGAAAGTAGTTGAACAAGATATTTATATCGATCCTAAGTTAGCAATGGAGAATATATCACCAACGGGGTGCATCTTAGAAAACTATTTTGAGGTAACTTCGAAAGGCGATCTTCCATTCATGGTATCTAGTTGTGTGATTACATCATGTTTATTTGAGCAGTTAGGTGGTTTTCCCGTTGGTGAAGTGATGGGAGAAGACCAAGAACTGTTTAGTCGTGTTGCACTTCAGGCGCAAATCGTATTTTCACCATTAGTTCTATTGCTTTACCACACCGACGCTGAGAACCGCGCATGTGATAGACATATTCCGCAAACCATTTTGCCTTTTGCTGCCCGTTTACTTGGAAAAGCGTTAACACAGTCAATTGACAGCAAACTTAAGCAAGACATATTGCGCTACTGCGGCGCCCACGTTTGTCACTTAGCCAGACTTAATATACAAGCGGGTGATTTTATTGTTGCAAAGCGCTTACTCAAAATGGATGTTTGTAAGCAGAAGCTAAAGCATAAATTACTATTCAATTTATTGACAGAATTCCATATTTATAATTCCCTAATTAACAGGTTATTTAAACGGATACGTCGCTCTTCTGTTATAAATCTAGAGAGTTAGAGGTGACAAATGAAACTTAACGCTATTTGTATCATTAAAAATGAAGTCGATATAATTTCTGACACTTTGGACTATGCACTGACATTTTGCGATACGATTTATGTATTCGACAATGCTTCAACAGATGGAAGTTGGGAGGTGATTTGTGCAAAGGTAGCAATAGACTCGCGTATCGTCATTGTCGCGCATACCGATGAAATATATCGTAATCAATTCAGAAATCGCGTCTACAACATGTTTAATCATACTTTTTTGACATCCGATTGGTGGTACATTCTAGATGCAGATGAAATGCTAATTGAGGATCCTCGCCCCATGATTGTCAAAGCGATGCAGCAGAAGAAAAATCAAATGCGTGTTTGGCAAGCTCAATTCTACTTTACGGATAAAGATTTAGCGGTTTATGATAATGAAGACAAATCCTTGCCGGTTTCTCAACGTCGTCTTTACTATCGAATTAACTGGCGGGAGCCGAGGTTCTTTAAAAACTCACCCAATCAAAAGTGGCCTGAGAATATTAGTGGAAAAGTGCCTCCTTTTTGTAATGCTCTTTTTCATCCATCGCCTATTTGTCGACATTATCAACAAAGAACGCCTGAACAAATAAAAATTCGTCATGAAATACGAGTTAACAATCCATACAGTTTTCTGCATATAAAAAACAAATCTGAGAATGATTGGTTAAAAAAAGCTACAAATTGTTACTTTTACGAAAAAGGACAAAAAATGCAATTTCCTTTGATAGACCGGTTTGTATTTTATGCAAATCAGGGTAAATATTGGCTAATTTGGAGAGTTAAAAATCTTATTTCTATTAAAAATCTATTGATATCAAAAGTATTTAGAGTCGTCTAGTTAGATCACATTGAAAAGGTAATTGGGACTAGTATGGGAGACCAAATTGAAGAACCCTAATTTATACCCAAATGTACAAAAAAATATACATAATATGTTCCAATCGCCAATAGCGTTTTTTTAGCTGTACATCCTTAAGGCAAAATTTTCTATACACGAGCCGCATATTTTGTTGGCGCGACAGACTTGTATTGTGAGTTGACATTGAACGCTGAGTAAATCCAACACGTTAATCAAAATAAACTGACGACCAGCCTTGCCCAGAACTCCAATATTTACTTTTCAGAGTGACTCCAAGTGAAGCCAGCAGAAATGTACGCCTGTAGTAATTTAAGCGTCATTAATATACATAATTTGAAGTGAAAATTCCCCGTATGGAATGCTTATTAATAGGTAAAGTTCATTCTTATTTATTAGCCTTGTTAATGTTTTTTTGTATTTGCCTATTTATTCTTAATCTATTGTAGTCATACATCACAGTTAAAATCATCTCTTCCCCGTCGCTCGTCTAGGGGTAATACCGCATCTATGATGCGTAGGAAAGCTAAAAATCTGCGCAATTATTGCTAGGGTATGATTCAAATTCAGTCAGTTTTTATTGATGATTATAACCGTATCAATTAGGTACTTCTAACCTCATTAATAATGCCGTTAAATTCAATTTTCATGGCGCAGTTAATATTCATGTTACTGAACTAGATTGACGTCGACCCGAAGCAAGCTTTTCGATGTTTTGGTTACACTTTTTGACCTATTTAAACAAGCGGACGAATCAACAACTCGCAAATATGGCGTAAGTATTAATACGCAAAGTGAGCCGCAGGTAGGGCCGTTATTTATAGTTTTATTGACTTCTGAACGAGATGAAAGCATGCATGTGGAAGCATTTTTTTATGGCCATGAAGGTGACGAAGAAACGAGTTTATTTAAACTGTTTGGACCTGCGCTGGTGGAAGATGATAGTGAGATTAATCGCATTTTTGCGCCTCACACAAGCTCGAAGGTTTAGGATTCATTGTGGCCAGTACTGAACCGGACAATAAGCGTTAGAACAACCACAGCAAGTGTACGTTTTAACTGATATTACTGGATTGCGAGGTGCTAAAAATGGACACTCATGAGGTATCGAGAACAATTAAAAGTATGCAATCACGCGAATAGGAAACACCCATTGCTTTTATTAAGCCAAATGTCTTTGATAAAGCCAAAAAAATGCAAGGAAGCGGTATGGGCGATTTTCTGTGTAGTTCAATTATGCAAGATGTATTTCAGCGATGGGGACAAGCCTCGATAGCTGCCCTTTTACTTTTTGGTCACGTCAAGAGATTGCCAATTGACTAACGGTCACCCTTCAAGCTTACTATAACTTTATTTCCGGGAGCAACAATATCTACCGTTTTACAGAGTTTTCTAACTAAATATAAACCACGACCCGATAGCCCATCGGAAGAAATGTTTTTGTCTTTATTCATATCGAAACCTTGTCCTGAATCTATGATTTCAAAATCTATTTGTGCAGTATTAGGGCAGAAGGTAAATTTCATGCTAATTTTGTCATCTGGACCAACTCTTATTAATTTAGCTTCCTTTAATTGCAAATATTCAGAAAAACCCGAAAAACCATTCTTCAGCTTTGAGTCTAATTTCAGAATACCGTGATCTATAGCATTATTAATGAGCTCGGCGAATACAGTAAATGCTCTTTGTCTTAAATCACCGGTTATATCTGCATTTCGCATAATATCGTCTAAGTATCCAACAACATCGGTGCTCGCTATAAGTCCGCCATCAATTTCAAGTGATAAAGTGATTTTTCCTTGAGCAGCCGCAATGACTTTCGGTTTATTGTATAAATGACTGTCCATTAACGATTGTATCTGTAAATCACAGATTGAAAGATCGTCAAGTAATTCAGCCATATCATTAAAAACGGTAAATTCGTTCACAACGCAACTAATCAGGGGTTCTCTGTAGTCATAACGTCCCAACACTTCTAAGAGACGATGCATGCCGAACTTTTTACCCGCGTGATTTTGTTGTTCAATCAAACCATCACTAAAGGAAAATAAGTGGCTAATGGCTTCCGTTCTGATAACCACAATTTTAGGCTCAAAAACTACGGGTTCAAGTATTCCTAGCGCCATAGACATCGATGAATATCGCTCTAACGAATGGTCTGTTTTAAGTAATACAACATCAGGCATCCCACCATTGAAAAGTTGTAACTCTAGCTTATTGAAATCTATTTCTATGCCAATCATTGCAACGAACTTATTATCAGGTAATTCTATACTAAGTTTTTTATTTGCTTCACAGATAATATCCGCCAAAGAAAAGCCTTTTCTGATCATTGCCTTGATTGTTGAAATAAGAGGCAAAATACTAATGGCGGCAGCTAAACCGTGTCCTGTCGCATCGGCAATGATTACAAATTGGTTGCCATTTGGTGCTGTATCACAAATAAAAGCATCCCCGTTAAACGAACTTGAAGACCGAATATAAGTATCGACATATTGTGTGGTATTCGCTAACGAAGCGGTAGTATGCTCATACACATACTGTGCTAAGTTGTCTTCTTGTTTTCGTTGTTCTAGTAAGTTTTTCAGTTCTTGTGTTTGTAAGCTGACTACTGCAGATTGGTCATATACACTTCGGCAACGTTGAATTTTTTGCCATAATAATCCAACGCTAATTGGCTTTACCAAAAAGTCATCAATTCCCTTCTCGAAAGCCTCCGACATCAAGGCTTGATCATCTTCTGCTGTAATCATCATAACGGGCACTTTACAAGACAGTGATTTTACAAAAGGTAGAATCTCTATGCCATTGCCATCAGGAAGGTGATTGTCGAGTAAAATAAAGTCAAATGATGAGGCTATTAGCTGCTCTTTGGCAGCTTGCAAATTACCGCTTACTTTTGTCTCGCATTGCTTACTGACTAGAAAAGTCTCAATGATTTCAGCAAATAAAGCACTATCTTCAATAATTAATATCCGCATTAGAAGCTCTGCCTACGTGATATCAAAAAGTTGTTCGAAATTAGCAATTTGCAAAATCTCTTTCGTACTTTCCTTGGGACCTTTAATTCTGATAGAAACATTTTGAATTTTAGCTTTCTTTTGCAGCATTACCATCATGCCTAATGCAGAGCTATCCAAATATCCTACACGACTAAACTCCAAATCAATCGTGGTCACACTATCATCTGCTAGCAGTTTCTGATATTGCTCAGTAAATTCCTTGTAATATCCAAAATCAAAATGTTCAGGTATTTGTATTACTTTTTCGCTCATGATGATTTCCATCTACAAAGAATGATGCCATCAAAAAATGGACGATAGCAGAACAATAAAGATTGTTAAAATCTACAAATTTAATCTTATAATCTATAAATGTTGAAGTAAACAGTTAGCCCTATTGTTGATGTTATTCAAAGATAAATATTCAATTTTTTATGTTATTTATTTAAGAGCGGATTACATGAGCAAACTCTGATTAACGACTAATAATTACATTTCTTCACTTAATTATTTATATATCTAATTCCACAGTTACTAAATTAATTATAAAGGCCAATGTTTTGATTTTATATTGACTAAGACGTTGTTAACTAATCTTTATAGTTTAAAACCATTATCAAAGGTAAATATTGTTTGGTCTTCGAAATCATATTTAAATTTATTTTATATTTTCAAACTATTTTCTTTAGATAATTTGCAAATCGAAAATTGTTTTCAAAACACGAATGTATATTCTGCAAAGAAGACACGCAAGATACTTTTAATTTAAAAATAATTATATAATTCAGTATCTTAAATTATTTTTATTCTTGGTGCATTACTTGCTTAACCTGTCTATAAATACGCAAAAAGTTTTATTTATAGACAGAGGGCGGCAAAATGAAAAAGAGCAATATGTATGTTCGCAGTGACTACTGGAAAAATTATAATGTTAACTTATTATCATATGGACTTGTAGATTATAGGAATGTGTATCTTTGTCGTTTAGCGAAAAAAATAGGTTGTATCATATTTATCTTATTGTTTTCTCTTGGGTTTAGCATACAAATAGTGGCTCAATCTCTGACAGATTCAGACTTAAATAATCAGTCCCTCTATGCCAGTGGTTATATAACGGCGGGTGCACGCACCACAGTCGGTGGTAATGCTCAAAGTGCCACTGCAGTAACACTCGCTGCAAATGCGATATTTGCAGGTAATGTAGAGGCTGGAGCAGCTACCACCCTCGGCGCTGATGCAGGTGTTGTTGGCTATATCGAAGCAGGGTCTACTGTAACGCTCGGTGTAGCTGCTCTTGTAAATGGTTTTATTCAGACGGGAACTACCGCCACCGTTGGTGCTAGCGCCATAATCGATGGCAGTATTGTAGCCGGAACTACCGCAACCTTTGATACACTTGTTGAGGTAACCGGCGATGTTTTAGCTGGAACCACAGTCACTGTCGGTGCAGGTTCAATTTTTCATGGCAATGTTGATGCTGGGACCACCACCACCATCGGTGCTGGTGTTCAAATTGATGGGATCCTCACGGCGAATTCTTTGTTGGTTCCTCCTCCTCCTCTGTTAGTAACCAATCAAGAAGTGTTAATTACGACGATGCAAACAGCACTGAAAGACTTGGGAACAGGAACTGAGCTCGTCTCAATTACTTTTGGAGTGAATAATGAAACGCTCGAAGCTGGCATCTACAGCACCATAGATTATCTGACCATTACTGGTGGGAAAACCCTTACACTCGATGGCAAAGGTGTGGATGGCACATGGATTTTTAATATTGCTAACTACTTGAGTTTTGCTATTGATGCGAAGGTTATATTGTTAGACGTAACCGATAACAGCACTATAATTTGGAATGTACTGGGCGACAAACCGGGTGCAGCTGGTTATACACAGTTGGGCGCAGGTGCGGAAACCACTGGATTTATTCTTGCTAAGGGTTTCGTTCAAACGGGTGCCAATACAGTAATAGAGGGTATAGCAAATGATTGTGGCGGTGCTTATTCAGCAACGAATTTCATCGAGTTTGGTGCAGATAGCGTCATCGGACAGACAGGTTGTACTAACGGAATGGCCGCGTCGATCACTCAAGCAATAGCTGACACACCTCCTGAGGCTACGATTGACTTTGGTGATGCACCGGCTTCATATAGTAGCCTTGCTGCTGATAATGGTGCTAGTCATAGTACAGAAAACAATACGATTTTTATGGGTTCTGGTGTCGACGCCGAATTTGATAGCTATCAATTTCCCCTCAGTGATGACGTAACAGATGGCAATGATGATGAAGACGGTGTGGCTTTTGTTACAGGTCTCGAAGTCGGTAATTCTGCACTACTGGAACTTATCGCATCAACACCAGCTTTTGTTGATGCTTGGATAGATTTTGACGGAAATGGTGTGTTTGGATCCGATGAAAAAATCGCTGATTCCCAAGCTGTAATACAAGGTAGTAATACGATACCTTATGACGTCCCTGAATGGGCTGAAGCTGGTAACACATGGGCTCGCTTTAGACTCAGTAGTCTCGGTGGGTTAGAGCCGACGGGTAGTTTCAGTGATGGTGAGGTTGAAGATCATCAAGTTGATATTACAGAAACTAATGTCAGTATAAGTTATTACCCCAGTGCTTCTGAGTGGGCAACCATTGCTTTTGAAGATAACTGGCCATCAATAGGCGACTATGATTTTAATGATTTAGTGATGAATTATCGTATCAGTGAATATAGGCTCAATGATGAGGTTATTCGCATTAAGTTAGAAGGGCAGATAGCAGCCGTAGGCGCATTACATCACAATGGTTTTGCATTTCATTTACCTAGTATTGCGCGAAGTACTATTGATGAAAATGCTATTCGCTACACCATCAATGATTTACCACAAAATACCTCCCCCTTAGAAGCGGGACGAAGTCAGGCGATAGTGATCATCACCAATGATGTGTGGGACTTCGTTAGCACTGGTGAAAACTGCAACTATCATCGAACTGAACCGGGTTGCGGTTCTGATATTCAAATGGGCTTTTCAATGACCTTGCCAATGGTTAATGCTATTCCCAGTCTGCAAATGCCAGAGTTTCCATACGACCCGTTCTTATTTGCTAGTGATGGATATGATCATAGCTTAGCATTTGGTCTGCCACCGGGCAGAGCATACGAAATACATTTAGCTGATAAAGCACCCACAGAGGCCTTTAGAACAGATTTCTTTGGTCGCAGGGATGATAGAAGTGAGCCACAAAATGGGCGTTACTTTGTGAGCGCAAACGGTATGCCGTGGGCTATAAATGTTGGTGTTGAACTGCAATATTCCTTGGAGTATATGGATTTGATTTATGCGTATCCTTTATTTTCTAGTTTTATTGCGAATCAGGGACTTGTAGACGCTGACTGGTACATTTTGGAAAATGCCAACACAAATAATATTTTTTCTAATTAAAGAGGTGTCTTATGAATAAGCTATATATTTTTGTTTGCTTAAGTATGTTGTTAAATGCCTGTGGAGGTGGGGGTTCCGAAAAAATTACAGTTGAACCGTTGTCATCCATAGTGGTGCCGTTGCCCGAACCAATTCAAAGCCAACCTGCGGTAACTGAATTTATCTTAGAAGAAAGTAATCCCAAGGAAGCAGAGGGCAAGATAGAAAGTACGGCAAAAACTAGTCATGAAATAGTAGTGCCTGATGGTTTTGCACTCAGTAGTGAACGCTTGTTTAACTTGCGGATTACTCGATCCGAAGAAGACAATCAGGCTGCATATTTATCATTGTGTAGCGATTATCAGCAACATGACGATGGGAGCTATAGTATTAATTATGATAGCTGCCTACTCAGAACTTCGTTGAGTGATATTAACTATGAAGCTGTCATAACCGTTACCAACGATACAGCAGGTTTAGTTGCTGCAATATGGTTTATGGATGAAAGTAAAAGACCCCTCATCACGGATTGGCGTTTCTATTGACAACTTGATGAGTAGCAGACGGTATGTCCATCAATAAATTCTAGGATCTTACTGCAATGTTGAACACGTCATTTGTGTAACTTGTTTTGCCAACATTGCTACATTCTTGTATGTTAAAAGCTGCAATTATTATTGAGCAGGCAGTTATTGATAATTTTGATTTAGCTATAGTCCAATAGAAACGGGTACAGATTTTTAAAATGTATCAGCAAAAAAAACTTTAAATTTTTTACTGTTCTTATAAATGTAAAATTCGAACCCTTTAAAATATAAATATACACAACACTTAAATAGACGTTTTTCGATTTGTACTGAGTGATTTTAGCCGCAATGTCTTAGGGGGAAATACGCGAATGATGCAGAGTAATGCAGTAGTAATTTTATCCGCTTGGAGTGAAACTGTTAAGTATGTGCAGTGTTTACTCAAGCTTGAGGAAAAAATTATCTAGTCATAAAACATTTATTTTTAAGTTACACATTAAGGTTTAATTTTGAGATTTTAAGTTGCTCCAACAGCCATAGATAAATCAAAATACTGACCATTAATCCAAGCAATAATACTTTCCTAAAAAATTGACTTAAGTATTCGTTCATCACGTATTAAGTCCATGATTCTGTAATCTGGGTATGTCAAATGGGCCTAGCATCAAACTTACGCTTCGATGAACATAATCAATCGACTTATTTGTTATTTTTATGACTTCGACATATTCTGGTTGTTGCATAAAGTATTTTTCATACAATCTAATTTATAAAATGTACTTCGGAATATTCCTGAACCATTTTTTAAACGAGAGTGCGTTTCTTTGATTAATATATTCATACCACCACTATCAATGATAGTAAATTGGTCGCGAAAGTAGGCGCGTCTACAAAAATTTGATGACGGAATTTTGTCATAATGAAAATGTGCAGTCATAAAAAGTATTTAGATTGAGGGCTTAGGCTTTTTCTATTATTGGTTCTAGGTCCTCAAACGTACCTTTTTAAATTTCATCGCCATACCAATTCTATGGGTGTTTTCGGTTAGATTAAAAGCATCAAAATTTCAGAATTAAGACTCTACTTTTGCCAATTTGACTGGAGGCCCTGGCGTTTATCGATATAAATGTTTACCACTTAGTCGGCTTATGACTAAACTCTTAAGTTGTTTACAAGTAACCTGATAATAGCCTTCTTGTTGTTTTTCCTTGATACCACCATCACGAGGTATCTTTGGTAACAATATCTTTAGGATAGTGGCCAGCAAATATTCTGGTTTTATATACCGCCTGTGATTTAGTGACAAATCCTTTTTTAAAATCGGATAGCTATGATTTTTTGGTTTAATAAAGAAGAGAATTGTAGTGGGGGTTATGCAAAATTTAAAAGTAGTATTAATGTCGTAATCTTTCAATAAATCGAATCGAATAACGCACATTTTTGCTGACTCTAAATATGAAAATTTAAATGGATGATCATTTATCAAAGATAAATACTTACTGCAGAAAATAGTATGAAACACTAAATTTTGATAGCCATCCGAAACCTAAAATTACCCTTTTATATTTAGGAATACTCAATTATTCATCCGATGGTTTGTTTAAGCCAATCCCATAAATCGAGTGAGAATTCTTCAAATAAATTGATACCTAAAGCTGATTTATGTATGTTTATCACCACTAATCTAGGTAATGTACTTAATGACAAAAATGAAATAGTTATTAGTGCTATTGATTTTTCATTACGTGTTGCATTACGAAGATTGCGGCCCAGTAATAAAACAAAATAGACCCGTGATGAGTAAAATGGAATTGGTATTGTGCCGCGATAGTCGATTTTGTGCTTTCGATAGTATTCATTACTAACTGCCTCTTTAATGTAGCTTAATTGCTTGTTTGTGAGGGATAAAGCCGTCTCACTTGGAAGACGGCTCAACAGATTCTTGATATCTGGGTCATTACGGATAGAGTTGGTTTTTTTCAATTACACCTCCTTAATATCCACTGCGCTTGTTCGTTGCTGCAGCCGTTTCATTGCTAATGATTCAAAGCTATTATAAATTGAATGAGGTAGTAAGGATAATAATGAGCACAGATAAGTCGCTATTGTGCGTTTAGGTTCTTCAAGTAGAATTCGTGGCTGTTCGAACAGTGCTCTATGAATCAACTTTATGGCCTGATAACTCCGTCCTGAATGAATGGCACGACGGGCTAAGTAGCGTAATTGGTATGCCCTTGCTAAGGGTAATAATTTTTTGAATAACTGGATGTTAGTTTTCTCATTTTTACGCATAGCTAAAGTCCAACTCGCAAACTGTTTGTTGAGATCTGCAGATAAGCCATCGTCATTTATTCTATAATATGTAAGAGGTGTCGAAATACCTTCAAATTTCCACTTATTTGATAACGCAATTCGAACCCAAAGATCAATGTCTTCAGATTGAAGTAGTGTTTCATCAAAATAATTTTTGCGGGCTTGCCCTTGGTTTGTAATCGAAATATCTGTTAAAAGTCTTCTTCGAATAACGGGAGCTGAACCATTTCCTATTGGATTGCGACAAAGAATATCTCTGAAGTTAATCTCTGTTAGCTTAGGATATTGCCCTGTACCCATCATATTTCCGTTTTCGTCTATAAACAGGGAAGGACAATAACTCACGCCAACTTGAGGGTTGCTATTTAGATGGGCTACATGTTCAGTTAGTTTTTGACTTGCCCAATAATCATCTGAGTCAAGTAATGCAATGTAAATCCCTCTAGCTGCTTGAATACCTGTGTTTCGAGCACCGGCCAAACCTCTATTTTGTTGTTTTATTAATCTTATGCGAGGATCCGTAAATTGCTTGAGAATATTCAGAGTATTGTCGGAGCAACCGTCATCAACACAGATGACCTCAAAGTTTTTAAAAGTTTGTTCTAATACTGAAATAATACATTTTTCAATATACTTTTCTACATTGAACATAGGAATAACGACAGTGACCATGGGCAAGGGTAGCTTATTCATTTGAATGACTCCTTAAGGACAAAAAATTTATGATTGATATACGACGAAAAAAACAGTATTGAATGGGCAAAACTAAAAGACATGCTGCGCTCGTGAGCAGAACGCTGAATGCAAAACTGACAGGTGTGTTTGCGTTGAATAAAAATAGCCCAACGGCGCTTGTTATTAAGCAAAAGATACGAGCATACATCTCATGTTGGTACTCGGCTTTAGCCCGCAAGATGTTGCAATGGGTATCTATGAAAATAGCAGATGTGGCAGAACAACATAGAAAGGCGACGGTTGAATAACTCTGTTGCCATTGTTGTTCAAATAAAATAGGCACATAAAAAGGAACCGCTATAGCCTGCAAAACAAAAGTGAATGCAACACAAGATGCAAACGCATATATTTTTAGTATGAAGTTAGGCAAGGTGTCTTGGCGATGCTTATTGCACAGATAAGGATAAAGTCCAGAATTAAAGGCATTGTTAAGGGATTGGCTTAAGCCGACCCCCGCACTTTTAGCGAAACTGTAAATACCAAATAATTCTGGGCTTAGTAGGCGTGCGCCAATTAAAACATCCAATTGAAGCCGAAGCGCTCTTATGAGTTCGGTAGACAGTAGTTGTCCTGAGCTCTTGATCAATGACAAGAATATAGGTTTGTTAAATCCTATTCCATAATTCTTAACAGGTGCAAAATAGAATAAACTAACCCACAAAACAACAAACACCCATTTTCCATAAACTACTGACATAATTCCGCAATCGAATAACGCAAAAACCCCAATACTGATATTTTCTGCAAAAATACAAAGGGTATTACAAATACTGTAATAGCGCATTTTGCTGGCTCGGTGTAACAAAAATATATTAATGCTAACTAATGGGTAAAGTGTGTATGCAAAAGCCATTAAAACAAGCAATTCTGTGAGTTGTGAGTTGTCGTAAAAAATTCCAATGGGAAAGGCTAAGGCGACTTGAAAAGCGGCAAGTGATAAACAAATAAGCCACTGTAATACAGCGCCATTTCTTACAAATTCAGGTAATTGGTGTTCATTGCATTGCACAATTTGAGAGCCTGCACCAGAGCGCAATACTAGCTTTAACACTTCATGGCAAGCAAGTGCCAGCATGATGGTGCCATATTCTATTGCACTGAGTTGTGCTGCTAAAATCAATATCACGAAGAGTCGCGAAAATTTAGCCGCAATTTCTGAACCCAATAACCAACTGACGTTGCTTAATAAGCGCTTATTTTCAAATTGTAGTTCGGGGATTTTCAATTATGCCACCTAACAAATAGCTTTGTTAAATGATGTATTCAAAAATTGAACCACTTTGTATATTAATTTAAAGTATTGATATACATGGTTAAATATGTATTTTCTAGACTTTAAATTTGAATTTCGCAAGTTGCAAAGTAATTGCCATGCAACTTGCGAACGATTACTAGAGTAGAAATGAGGGTTTGTTGTTTTTCAATAGAAAGTAGACCGAACTACTATTTGATTAATTTTGCCATTGTTGAACTTTACGGTACAGTGTCGATGGGCTCACCCCCAGTAACCCTGCGGCTTTAACTACATTATCTTTGCAGGCTGCAATTGCATGTTCGATAGCAGCCCTTTCGACTTCCGCAAGGCTTCGTATTCCCTCAATACCAGTGAACAGCTCATCAGAAGTGTGAAGAACTGCAGGGGGATTCAAGCAGGAACCTTGCATAACTAATGATGATTTTTTTCTATTATTTATCTCTCGCACTTTCTCATCTGACAACCTCAACTGACGGATTATGATTTTCGCAGTGAGCAGAGGACCTTCTGACATCACTATTGCACTGTGAATTGTATTCTCGAGTTGGCGAACATTTCCAGGCCAATCATAGTTTTGAATTAATTTCTGGGCGTCAGATGATAGGCCAACAAATATTTTATTTTCTAGCTCACTAAAATGTTGTAAAAAGAAGTGGGCTATTTGAATACTGTCTTGTTCGCGTTCATTTAAAGGCGGTAAGTTAATAGATATAACATTCAGCCGATAATAAAGATCTTCGCGTAATAATCCTTTTTCTATAGCTTCTTGCGGCTCACGGTTGGTCGCACTTAAAAAACGAATATCTACTTTCTCTACCTTATTGCTACCTACTTTTTGGAAGGTACCAGTTTGTACAAATCGTAATATTTTAGCTTGTAAAGCGATATCCATCTCACCAATTTCATCTAAGAAAAGTATGCCTTTATCGGCTCTTTGCGCTGCTCCTTCACGATTCGATGCGGCCCCTGAAAACGCCCCTTTAACGTGGCCAAAAATTTCAGATTCCATTAGCTCACCCGGAATTGCAGCACAATTTAAGCTCACAAGAGTCATGTTCTTGCGTGGACTTAATTTATGTATAGCTTCGGCAACAAGCTCTTTACCTGCGCCGCTTGGCCCAGTAATAAAAACTGAAGCATGACTTTGCGCACATCGTTCCACTGAATCATAAACAAACTGCATAGGAGTAGATTGTCCAATAAAATTCATAAAGTTATGTTTTCGCCTAGATTGCCATTGCTCTAATGTGCGGCGTAATAAACTGCGTTCTGCTAATATTTCACTATAATTAATAGCTTGTTGGATAGTAATTACTAACTCGTCATTGTTCCACGGCTTTTGCATGAAACTCCATACTCTACCGGTATTAATTGCGTCCATCACCGCATCCAGCTCAGTGAAGGCAGTGAGCATTATTCTTACTGTCTCTGGCCAACGATGTGCCACTTCTTGAAGAAATTCATTGCCGTCTATACCGGGCATTTTCTTATCAGATATCACAATATCGATATCATTTTGTTCTAGAATGACGATCCCTTCTTTCGCTGAGTTAGCGCTATGGACCTGTAAATTTAGTCCTCTAACTGACCGCGTTAACGCGTCCAATATATTGACTTCGTCATCAACAAATAGAATGTTGCTTTGTGTGTCGCTATTCATCTTTTACCTTGCACTTAGTTAGTAGCCTTCTTTGAGCATCGCACAATTGTTAGTGGCCTAAATCTATTCATGTATTTAAATCAATTTATCACAAAAAATATAGTTTTTTTGAGTTGATAATATAGTTGTTTGAATGAAGGGTATGTAAATAAATCGATTGAGTTAAATAGCCATGAATATTAATTAATGTAGATTATTTAAAAAAGCAGATTATGCATACACGTAGGATATCTGATAGTGATATCACGATATTGTGTATCGATGATGAAAACATACATCCTAAGTTGAACAAAATGCATATTGTGTAGGTTTAAATTAATGTGTTGACTACACAAACTGGTGTTCAGGACTTATCAATTTAATAAATATAAACCCTTATATGGTTCACACATTTTTTTAGATTTATAGTCTTAGATGTGAAAAACGTTGCCAGTAAACGAAGTTACGGATATTTTGTCAGCTGTAAAATTTGCAATAAGTGGCTTTTGGGGCCTAATAGAAAGTTTCTGTAGAGCTCATGTTAATCTATATGGAAGCCAAGTGTAAAACAGGTCCCTTTCCCTAACTCTGATTTAACATTGATGCTAATATTTTGTGCTTCCAAAATTGCATAGCTTACGCTCAATCCTAAGCCTGTGGCTTTGCCTACCGGTTTAGTGGTGAAAAATGGATTGAAAATTTGGCTTTTCGTCTTCTCATCCATACCAATCCCATTGTCTTCAAAATGAATGAGTAAATATTGTTGTTGTAGCTCACCGTGGATTCTCATTATACCTCCCTCGGGCATTGCATGCGCAGAGTTTATAAGCAAGTTAATAAATACTTGTTGGAGCTTCCCGTAATTATTTAATACCTTGGGAAGTGTAATTTCTAGTTCGTTAATTACTTGGTGTTGGTATTTAAATTCATTTGCGACAACGCGCAAAGCGCTATCTACGCACTCATACATTGATATCCGTTTGAGATTATCGTCACCGGCATGTGAAAATGATTTTAGTCCTACAACGATTTCTTTAATTCTTTGAATGCCATCTTGATTTGATTTAACGATTATGTCGGCATCTGCTAATAAAAAGTCTATCTCTTTTTTCTTTATTGTCTCATTGAATTCTTGTTCAGATAAACTGCCGTTTAGATATATTTTTTCTTTTAACAATTTAATAGTAAGTTTAAATTCCTTTATATAATCGTCAAGAGTTTGTAAGTTAGATCGAATATATCCGATAGGATTGTTTATTTCATGAGCCACCCCCGCAGCAAGTTGACCCAATGATGACATTTTCTCAGATTGAATTAATTGTTTTTGTGTATTTAGAAGATTAACTGCGGTTTGTTGAAGCTGTGTATTTCGAAGAACAATTGTTTCATCGGATAAGTGTTGTCTAATCCCACTTAGCAAGTGCCCTTTTGCAACTTCTAGTATATGTAATGCCTCCTCATCAAGAGATTCGATTTTACTTAGAAAACCAATCCACACCGAACTATTGCTTTCTAATCGAAGGTTTATATAAATTATCCATTGAAACTTTTGACCATCAACCACACTTTCTTCGATCGGTGTGATAAACCAATGAGGGGCGTCATAATATCGATTTGAAGGGAGGCGCTTAAGTGGAAGAAGTTTAAGAAATAATGATTGAAGTTCAAAGTTTTCTCCCCAGCCATCATTATAAGACCAAATTAATGATTTAGAACCGCTTTTTAATTTCCCATTCTCAAAAATCGCTTTGATGCCGTATGACGCATTAAAAAATTTGCCAGTAAGTGAAACGGTGTTTTGTAGAATATTAATTAAGCCTAATTTTGAAGAAAAATCAGATGATGATTCAGTCAGATATTCAATTTCAGCTTGTTTTTTTTTCGTGTGATTGAGAGATGTTCTTAAGTACTTATTAGTTAAACAAAAATCTCTGGAGTACATTTCCAATTGATTTTCGGCAAGCTGCCGAGCTTCTTTCTCTTCGATAACTTGACGTTTAAGTAACTCTATATCTGTAATTAGCGCAGCTTGATTTTTATCCAATTTTGGTTCACTCAAGTATGTATCTGTCGTCGTTGTTAAGTTCGTATTCGACATAAGATAACCTTAACTCTTGATTCACAGCTCGTATAGACCATACACCAAACCTTCACAAAAGTGGTAAAGTTTAGGAAGTCATCTATAGTGAAATTTCAAGGTTTTTTAGACTCAAATAAAAATAGAGTTCAGGTAATGAAAGATCAGGATGCAATTTTTTGACTTCAACATGGATGATTTTTTGAACACCATAAAACATTTAAAAATAAATTAATCGGGCTCAGAACAACGTTATATCTATTTTTTCGCTATCCAAGTTTTCTTCACGAGGGCAAAGCCTGTAAATGTCTAGCTCTGAATGTCATAAATTTTCTTTTAAAACGGTCATTACCTAATGCCATGCCTGATTGAGTGGTGTGTCTAATATCATCTAGTCGCTTTCCTTCGATGTGAGTAGTCAACAAACACCAATAACAAACTTAACGCTCGACAATATTCATTGCCGAGAAGATGAAGAGTGGGTGTGGCGAACATAAAATAAAGCGTTGGCCTGCTAGCACACTAGCCCCACAGGATTACGTTCAATATATTATTAAAAATAAAGAAGGTAGGTTTATTTTATCCTAAAAAGGATTAAAACGGTCCTCCCACAACATCCTCAAAATGACTCGATATGCTTTGTTCAATAAAGGTGCCTGTAATGGCTTGTGCTTGCTGATCAAACTTACCTGTAGTGGGCGAAACTAAATATCCGCTAAGTTCGCCATCATCTTGCTATAAATGAATTATTAATGGCAAGGTTTTATCTTTTGAAATGGCTAAACTAGCCTGCCAATCACCGGTAGTTTCGAATGATTGAAAACTTAGATACGCAAAGGGATGCGCACTGAGATGAGTACTAAAAAGTCCAGCCACTAAAGCGCATAACAAAGATAATACAACAGGTCTAATATCGCGTTGGTAAAACATAAAAAATACTGATAAAACGTAAAGTGGAACTAGTATAAATAAAAATAATAACTACATTGACTATTTATGATAGACGGGTATATAGCTATATGTATGGTAATGATGAGTAATGTTCACATTAAGATAAGATGTAAACGAGTACGTTATTCAAAGTAAAGGAACCTGATAGTTGCTATCTACACGACATCGAGATGTAGAATAAACCTTAAATCAAATGGCGAATGAACATTATTGACACCAGCCTGACTATGAAATAAAGCCCTGATGATGGGTTTTGTATCAAAATCTACCGTTAAACATTTAAACACGAATGACCCATTTGTCCGGTGAGTGCTACTTTTGAACGCGATACAGCATAGCGGTTTAACCACTAAGAGTATTAAAATACAAATCTAACAAGGCTTGGCTATCAACATCAATACACACTTGTTGTGTGGGTTTATCTTGCCAACCGTCCACCGGAAACGCTTTTTCTAAGGTTTTACATAAGGTCATGCCAATCGCCGGCCCTTCACATACTACTCTTATTGGCCCTTGTTGTATTTTGAATAACTCTGGGGCTAATACATATGCCACTGCTGATGAATCGTGAACATAAAACCCATCTAGGCCGACACTTTGTTTATGAAAGTCACTATAAAAACGGCTTATTTGATAAATGAAATCACCATAAACGTCAGATTGTTGTTTTAGTTTTTGTACATAAGCATGGTTCATGATGCTTTGTTGGGTGACATCTAGACCTACTACTGTGACTGGCCATTGTTGGGTAAACACTAAATCCGCTGCATGAGGGTCGCCAATAATATTGGCTTCGGCATAGGGGCTAACGTTACCAGTGTGGCCATTGTGACCAAATGCGCCGCCCATCACCACCACTTCTTTTACTAGGGTAATAATATCTGGGGCTTTTTGGATGGCTAAAGCCAAATTAGTTAAACGCCCTACTGCTACTATTGTGACTTCGTTTGGATGGCTACGCACAGTTTCAATTATAAAATCACAGGCTATTCGTGGGTCGGCGCTAACTGATAAGGAGTCATGTAACTCAATATCGCCTAGGCCATTTTGCCCATGCACAAAGGTTGTAGGATCGCCTACAGGAATAATTAAGGGATCTTTGGCGCCTTTACACACGATAGCTGGAATAGAAAATCGCTGTTTTAAATAAAGTGCGTTGCGGGTCGCGTTTTCGATAGTCGCATTGCCAAACACTGTGGTAATACCTAAAAGATCTATTTTGCCGCTGGCCTGAGCAAACAGTATTGCCATAGCATCATCTATACCTGGGTCGGTATCAAAAATTACTTTCTTTTTCATTCATTTACTACCTGAATTGAGTTCTCACGTTTTTCCATAAGCAAACATATCACTACTAATATCGCCACTAGCACAAAGCCAATGGCAGTCATCAACATAGCACTGCTGACGCCAAACATTGACACGACTAAGGCTGAAAGTGCTGGGGCTACAGTACTGCCTATCGTTGCAGCACACAGTAAAAAAGTCACCAAGATCGGTGGGGCACTATGGATTTGTTGCGAGCCTACTGAGATAGCGAGTTTAAAGATACAAGAAGTCATAAAACCCAAAGCTAAGGTTGTGCTTAAAAACCAATCAGGATCTTGGGTGGTATACAACAAGATGGACAATATAATAGCAATCAAAAGTACCGTGAGCAGCAAGGGGCGGGTAGGTACTCTCATCACCAGCAAAGTGACAATGAGTAAACCAAAAATGGAAGGGCCCCAATAGTTACCAACGGCCCTGGCAGCCTGAGTTGTATCTAAACCAAGTACCTGTTGCAAATAATTAGGTGCCCAGGTTAAAAATGTAGTTTGGGTGGTGAGATAACAACACAGGGCTAAGGCGATAATAAAAACCCGTGGCGTCCAGATGTTAGTTGGTTTTACGGTGGCAACCAGCTCAGTCTCTGCTACCTCACCATTTTCTGGAAAGGATAACAAAAAACAGGCTACCAATATTACGATAGCTAAAACACCTACTGCCGCATAACTGACCATCCACAGTTGATTGGCGGCTAACAACACAATCGCCAACGAAGGAAATACATACCCCGCTAAACTGAAGGAGCAATCGGTGGCTAAAAAGGCTGAAGCGCGTTTTTGTTCATTATATAATTTTGCAATCAATACGGCACCACCTGCCAGCCCTACACCACAGCATAAACCCAGCATGAATAAATAAACCGACACCACCCACTGTAAGCGAATGTCAAAGCTCACGAGCAAAATCAATAACACTAAAAAGGCCAGATAGTTGCATTGCAAAATACGCTGTATGGGAAAGCGGCTGTACACCATCATTGCCACAAACGTCCCAGCAAAAGTACCGCCCGTTAATAAAGAAAACATTGAGGCTGCGACCGTGATACTTATTCCAAGATAATCACTTATCGGCGAGATCAACACGCCAATCTGTGTCATCAGGCCCGCCATCACCATGTAGGTCATAAATGCGACCAGTGTTAATGCAACCTTATTCATATCTATGTGATTTCCTATTGTGATTATTGATTTGCCTAGGGCTGGTGGAGCACATTTTTACTGCCGCCAGAGCGATTTAACCATTGCTTGCGTCTGGCAGACAATGCTGGCGATGCGTGATTAACATTGTCGATTAACTACTGCACATCATGATTGAGTAAACGGCCGTTTTCTACTAATACTTTCCAGCCACCATCGTCATGTCGACATCTTGCCCTTGCACTGCATGCACTAAATTATGATGAATATTCATCAGTGGTCCCTCATCAATGAGAGGTGTCATAGGCAGTGTATTGCTGCGGATCGCAATCATATCAGCTGATTTATCTATCTCAATCGAGCCTGTTATTTTGTCTAGCCCTAAAGCTTTTGCCCCACCTATTGTCGCCATTCGGCATATTTCTCAAGCATCGAGAGCGGCAGCATCTAAGTTAGAAAACTTGGCCAACAATGACGATGCTTTCATTTCTTCAAACATATCCAAGTTGTTATTTTCTTTTTCACCATCGGTACCTAAACCCACAGCGACAGCGGCTTTCAACATGGCAACCACCGGTGCGGTACCAGAGGCCAGTTTCATATTACTGATGGGATTATACGCCATACCAATACTACGTTCAGCCATCAAGGCTATTTCGCTATGGTCGGCCCAAACACAGTGTGCCAGTAAGGCTTTTGGTACATAAGCAAGCCGATTTTTTCTAGCGCTTGAATCGGCCTAATTTGATAACGTTCTAGTGTTTGTTCGACGTCGAAGCGGCTTTCATTACTGTGCGTATGAAAGCCAACCTGATAATCACGACACATATCGACTATGCAGGTAGTACCTGATAATAAGGCTTTGGCATAACATAACCAGGACGACAAATTGGCATCTTCTGGCGTTAATACACGGTGCATTGGATCAATAAATTACTGCAACCAGTTCACACAGGGAGGCCTTCAGCGGTGCCGCGCAACATGCCAGAAGTGAATGTATATGCGTTATATCCTAAACACAGGCTTAGTGTTCCTAAAGTGAAAGTATTTTTAGACTTCATTCAAGCGGTTTTTAAACAACGACTGATTAACTAACCCAAGTTGCTATTTAACTGCGAAGAGAAAGAACAAAAAAACTTACAATAATATAAATTAGCGAGACACTCGTTTAAATGTTTTTTGGTTGATGAAGCTGATTTTTTTATTTGTTATCGACTGAGTAGTCGGCCGTAAAGTCCTCAGGACGAGTTGTCAATCTACTTACCGCTTTTGCCGCTTAAATCGATAATTGGGTCTGCCATACACAAGCTGCTACGGGGACCAAGTGAGTTTAGAAAGGAAAACATACAAAAGCTGTAACACCTAAATATACCCACCTATTTTAAACAGGTATTATTTGTATTTATTTTCCAAGATCAAAGATCAACGCCTGTACTGTTTTATCACTGGCCGACCTTATATATAATTCTGATTGTTTATCTACTTTTGCACCATCACCTGGTTTTAATAGTTTACCGTCAAGTTGAATTTCACCAGCAATTAAATGCACATAAACGTCATGACTTTCCTCAATCGTTAATATCTTATGTTGATTAGACTGCATAAAAAGTTGATACAAGGTGGCGTTTTGTTTGATTTGTAAACTATCGCCGTCCCCATTTGGAGAAATCACTTTAGTTAGCCCCCATTTCTGGCCGAAGTCTTTTTGTTGATAACTCGGTTTACCTGAGCGTTCATTAGGCTCTATCCATATTTGTAGAAACTTTAATGGCTTAGTATTACTGGCATTATATTCACTATGGATAATGCCACTGCCTGCAGACATCAATTGAAACTCACCAGCAGGTAGTTTTCGTGTGTTGCCTTGATTATCTCTATGTTCAATGTCACCTTCTAGCACATAACTGATAATTTCCATATCTCTGTGTCCGTGCGCATCGAAACCTCGGCCAGCCCCTACCGTATCATCGTTAATAACACGCAAGTGAGAAAACCCCATGCGATCTGGATTGTAATAATTAGCAAAAGAAAAAGTATGATTACTTTGTAACCAACCATGGTTTGCTTGGCCTCTTGATTCTGATTTAATAATATTGATCATTGTTTTACTCCTGTTGATGGAAGAATATAAATTCGTTCAGTCGATATTAATTAACCTAGGTTAATTAGTTGAATAGCTCACGTTATTAAACCGTAATACTTCAAAATTATTAAATGTTTATTTAATAATTTATGACAACTATTTGTATTAATTAACAACGATTAGTTAGTTTTCTTATTATAATGCTATCTTTGACATAGAAAAATCGAAATTATTTAAAATATTAATTCAAATAATTCGATGTAATATTTAAAACAACAATACTCGACTTAAAAAGAAGTGCAGCTTTATGAAAAATGCCATCACCTTGGATGCGTTACGCGCAATAGAAGCCATACATCAACAAGGCAGTTTTGCTGGTGCGGCAAAGGTCTTATTCAAAGTGCCATCTGCATTAACATATACCATCGCTAAGCTTGAAAGTGATTTAGACGTAGCTCTATTTGATAGGTCAAAAAAACGGGCTGTTTTGACTTCCGCGGGCCAATTGATAGTGCAGCAAGGACAACAAATATTGGTTGCCACTTCAGCTTTAGAAAGCGCAGTTCAGCAACTAGAAACGGGTTGGGAAACACAATTGAGGATCACGTTGGATGCGCTGGTACCCATGCCAATGATCTTTTCACTGATCAGTGAATTTGATCAACTGAATAAAATGACAGAGATTTCGATAAATGAAGAAGTGCTAAGTGGCTCTTGGGAGTCTTTATTATCGAATAAAGCACAAATCGTGGTCGGGGCAACAGGTGAATTACCCAAGGGAAATTTTAACGTAGTTAAAATAGCACAAGTAGAATTTTGCTTTGCGGTATCGGCAAACCATGAGTTGGCGGATAAAAATCATATTGTCACTGGCGATGATATTAAAAAGTTTGCTTCTATTGTTGTTACTGATTCAGCCACATCATATAACAGACGAACTACCGGGTTATTAGACACCCGACGAGTTATACGGGTGAGTAGCATGTCTGCAAAAATTAATGCTCAAAGCATGGGTTTAGGCATCGGGTTTTTGCCAAAACATATGATTATTGATGAACTAAGAGAGGGAACTTTAGTGATAAAAGACATTGAAGTACCACGCCAGCCTGAGATTATTTATATGGCTTGGCATAAGGATATGTCGGGACAAGCGCTAAATTGGTTTATTAAAAAATTACAGTCTGTTAATTGGTCAGACGTATTTACGACTGTACAAAATAAGTAAAAATAGAAGACACAAATTTTATGACTGTCTATTTTTACGAGTCGCTCAGTTACTTTGCGTTTGAACGATGAAAGATATATACCCTTTATTCTTGAAACTGCACCTTTGTTGGCTGCATTCATTCGCCTTAATCGATAGCAGACGTTGCACTTAGTCAATTAAGGTCATGGGGTATCATTCATTTGCTGTCGTCGTGCAACTCCAATAATTTTGGGTAGTGTTAAAATTTGTCACGCAAATGAGCAATGCTCCAGTCTTGTTGATGTCCTACAGGCACAATACCATAAGTATTTATTGCCAAGTGACTCGCATAATAATGACGCTTGATATGTGCCATATTAACGGTGTCGCTAATTCCCGATAGCTGATAGAGCTCTATCATGTAATGGTAGATATTAGAAAACTCTTTAAGGGTCGATAAATTGCACTTAAAGTGAGTATGATAAACAGAGTCAAAGCGTATTAAGGTTGTCCATAAACGCCAATCAGCTTCTGTTAACTGATTACCATTTAAATAACGTTGTTTACTTAAACGTTGTTCAACAACCGCCAAAGCGCTGAATAAGCCTTCGACATTCTCTTCATACGAAGCCTGACTGGTCGCAAATCCTGATTTATATACCCCATTGTTAATTTTGTTATACACCAACTCGTTGATGTCATCTATGTCACTGCGCAGGTGCTCAGGATAAAAATCGAGTAAATTGCCAGTAATATCATTGAAGGCAGTGTTAAACATGCGAATAATTTCGCTTGATTCGTTGCTAACAATGACTTTGTTTTTCTTATCCCATAAAACCGGTACAGTAATATTACCTTGATAATTATCGGTTTGAGAAAAGTAATGCTCTGACATGTAGTCGGCATCGTAAAGGGTATCGCCTGTTGTGCCAAATAAGGTGGCTGATTGTTCATCGTGTTTAAAGCTCCAACCCTTATCGTGCATATCTGGGTGCACAACACTCACAGTGATCAATTGTTCAAGTCCTTTTAACTGACGGAAAATTAATGTGCGATGTGCCCAAGGGCAAGCGAGAGAAACATAAAGATGATACCTGTCTGCTTCGGCTTTAAAGCCAGCGTCACCTGATAAACCAGCACTACCATCAGCCGTTATCCAGTGTCTAAATTGCGACCCTTTACGACGATACTCACCATTATCTATGCTGCTTTTCCAATTTGACTGTAATTTACTCATCATTTTATTCCTGTTAAGCCAAACGCGTTACTTTCGCGATTGGTAATATAAATTTGGTATTTGCTCTGGCATTGCCAGTCTGACAAAATTTTGAGTCGATCTTTCTAGCTCGAAAATGCTTTTACGAAGCGTCTCTTTTATTAATGCCTTTGTTCAATAAAAGTGCATCAAGCGAATATTTACCTGCACCTGAGAACATTAAAGCGACACTTGCGCCCAGTAGTGCAAAGGCAAATTCAAAACCATTGGCAGACATAAAAAATCCATTTTCAAAATGAACACTAAAAATAGCCACTAACATTGTCATCGCCAGCACTAAACTGGAAGCGCGTGTTAACAAACCTACTAGTAAAAACAGTCCACCAAAAAATTCAGCTGAACCAGCCAGTAGCGCCATCAAATAACCGGGAGCCAAACCAATCGATTCCATCCATTGTCCTGTGCCTTCAAGACCGTAACCGCCAAACCAAGAAAATAATTTTTGACCACCATGAGCAATAAAAATACTGGCGGTGGTAACACGCAGAATTATAGGGGACAAACCAGAATTGGACTCTGTTTTGATGGCTGCGGCTAATAATGTATTCATGTAAAACCTCTATATAGTGAGTTAAAAAGTTGATGTTGTTAATCTATAACACTGAATAATAGGAGTCGTTCATTGAGTTACTAACTCCTTACCCGTTGCTTGATAGAGACTTTACCTACAAATAAAAATGGATAAAATCAGAAATATTTGTTTTATTAATTCAAAAAAATTGAATTAATAAGTAAGTGACTTTAAATCAATGCTTTAGTAAATTTATATATGTATTTTTATCAAAATTAATATGTTTTATATGTGTAATTAGCTCGTATTTTTATTTCAGTTCAAAAAAATAGTGCTTGTTAACTTAATACTTATACGTGCTGTTATTCAAAATACGCAGATACGTGGAGGATGTATTCGATTGTTGGGACAAATTACTGTTAATTGCCTCAGGTCCAGGCAGCA
>JBNMPD010000008.1:0-32176 GCA_051276225.1 Flavobacteriales bacterium | reverse complement strand
TTAAGTTTTTATCAGTGTAATTTACTAAGTTTTATAGGTTACTAACAGCCCTCAGCAGTAAAACTATCAGCAGGCAGATTATTTTACCCTCGACTTGCGTTATCGCTATCGCTATACTACTGCGTCTTTTTATCAGGCTATCCTGTCTAGAAAGAAGAGTATTTTCTTTGGTCAGGATATTCGGAAGCAACAAATGTATCCGTCACAATAATTATTTTGCGCCGATAAAAGCCGATTAGTCATCATTTATAAGCGCAAGTATGCGCACAATTGAGGTATCAGAATGCAAGTTTCCGTTGAGACGAACAAAGGCCTAGAACGCCGTCTTACTATTACCGTTCCTGCTGAATCGATTGATTCAGCAGTTAAGTCTCGCTTACAGCAATTAGCCAAAACCCAAAGAATTAATGGTTTTCGCCCTGGTAAGGTGCCTGTAAACGTTATTAAAAAACGATACGGACAAGCCGTACGTCAGGAAATTGCTGGTGAAGTGATGCAGCAAAATTTCTATCAAGCTATTACACAAGAAAAAATCACTCCTGCAGGCATGCCTAGCTTTGAAATGAAAACAGACGAAGATGGTAAAGATTTAGAATACGTTGCCGCTTTTGAAGTATATCCAGACGTAGAAGTGAAAGATGTCGATAAAATTAATGTTGAAAAACCAGCAGTAGACATCACTGATAAAGATTTAAGTAACATGATTGACACACTGCGTAAGCAACATGCCAATTACAAAGAAGTCAAACGTAAAGCTAAGAAAGACGACAAGGTCACGATAGATTTTATCGGTACCATCGATGGTGAAGAGTTTGACGGTGGCAAAGCCGAAGATTTTGCTCTTGAAATGGGAAAAGATCGTATGATCCCCGGTTTTGAAAAGCCAATTGTGGGGAACAAAACAGGTGACGAAGTTATTGCTGATGTCACTTTCCCAGACGATTACCATGCTGAAAAACTTAAAGGTAAAGTTGCACAGTTCACAATCTCAATCAAAAAAGTTGAGCAATTAGATTTACCGAAAGTAGACGAAGAGTTTGCAAAACTTTTTGGCATTGAAGATGGCAACATTGAAGCGCTTCATGTGGAAGTGCGCAAAAATATGCAACGCGAATTAGATCAAACCTTAAAAGCATCAGTAAAAGAACAAGTTATTGCTGGTTTACTTGAAAATAATCAAATTGATTTGCCAAAAGCTTTAGTCGACCAAGAAATTGACGCTTTACGTGAACAAGCTAAACAACGCTTTAGTCAACAACAAGGCGGCAATGTTGATAACATGCCAGAGCTTCCTGCTGATCTGTTTGAAGAAAACGCCCGTAAACGTGTGAGTATTGGTTTGTTGTTAGGTGAAGTCATCAAAACTAACGAACTAAAAGTAGATACGGCTAAAGTTGATGTGCTGATTGAATCTGCTGCATCCGCTTATGAAGATCCAAAGGAAGTGATCGAGTACTACAAAACAAACGATGAATTAATGCAACAAATGAATAATGTTGCTATGGAAGAACAAGCGGTTGAATTATTGCTTGAACAAGCCAAAGTTAAAGAAGTAAAGAAATCTTTTGATGAGATCATGAACAAACAGGCTTAATTTGCCCTTTGGTAATTGACTTATCTAGCCTGCAACTGCTTAAATGCTCGGTAACTACCGAGCATTTTTATTTGTGAAGAAACTGAAATTATGATGAATACACCTTTTGATCCTGCAAATGCGTTAGTTCCGATGGTTGTTGAGCAAACTGCCAAAGGTGAACGTTCCTACGACATATACTCTCGTTTATTGAAAGAGAATGTTATTTTTTTAGTCGGTCAAGTTGAAGACCATATGGCTAATCTTATTGTCGCTCAGATGTTATTTTTAGAAGCTGAAAACCCAGAGAAAGATATCTTTTTATATATTAATTCTCCGGGTGGCTCAGTTACAGCGGGCATGGCCATTTATGACACCATGAATTTTATTAAACCTAACGTTAGCACAGTGTGCATTGGCCAAGCTGCCAGTATGGGCGCATTTTTGTTATCTGCAGGTGAAAAAGGTAAACGTTACTGCTTACCTAATTCTCGCGTTATGATCCATCAGCCTTTAGGTGGTTTTCAAGGACAAGCATCTGATTTTGAAATCCATGCTAAAGAAATCCTGTCTATCAAAGAAAAAATGAATCGTTTGATGGCACAACATACTGGTCAAGAATATGAGAAAGTTGCTCAAGACACTGACAGAGATAACTTTTTAAGTGCCACTGATGCTGTGGAGTATGGTTTGGTTGATCAAGTATTATCGAGTAGACCCGATACTAACCAAGCTGATGCTAAAAGCGACAAATAATAAAGTGACTCTATGATAAGCCTGAGAGTAGACTACCTTTAACCAGCAATTAAGCTCTCTTTAGGTAGAGTCAGTTTGATATAGGAAAAGATTGTAAATGAGTGATAAAAAAAGCAGCGATGGCGACAAACTTTTGTATTGTTCGTTTTGTGGAAAAAGCCAACATGAAGTAAGAAAATTAATTGCTGGTCCGTCGGTTTTTATTTGTGATGAATGTGTCGATTTATGTAATGACATTATTCGAGAAGAAATAAAAGAAATCGCACCAAAAAAGAAACAAGACGATTTACCAACTCCGAAAGAAATTCACGCTCATCTAGATGATTATGTGATTGGACAAGAGCATGCGAAAAAGGTGCTTTCTGTTGCAGTTTATAATCATTACAAACGTTTAAGAAATGGCGATGTGCATGAAGGTGTTGAATTAGGCAAGAGTAATATTTTGCTTATGGGCCCAACCGGCAGTGGTAAAACCTTATTAGCTGAAACACTTGCAAGGTTGTTAGACGTGCCATTCACTATGGCTGATGCAACCACGTTAACTGAAGCCGGTTATGTAGGTGAAGATGTCGAAAATATTATTCAGAAGCTATTACAAAAATGCGAATATGATGTTGAAAAAGCTCAGCGTGGCATTGTTTATATTGATGAGATAGATAAGATCTCTCGTAAATCGGACAACCCCTCTATTACCAGAGATGTGTCTGGTGAAGGCGTTCAGCAAGCACTTCTAAAACTAATTGAAGGCACTGTTGCTTCTGTACCACCTCAAGGTGGCAGAAAACACCCGCAGCAAGAGTTTTTACAAGTCGATACCTCTAAAATATTATTTATTTGTGGTGGTGCGTTTGCCGGTTTGGATAAGGTGATAGAGCAGCGTGCTAATATCGGAACCGGTATTGGTTTTGCTTCAGAAATAAAAAATACTAGTAAAAAATCTAAAGAAGGTGAGTTACTTAAAAAAGTAGAACCTGAAGATTTAATTAAGTACGGCCTTATTCCTGAGTTCATAGGACGTTTGCCTGTCCTGACTTGTCTTGAAGAGCTCAGTGAGGAAGCATTGGTTCAAATTCTACGTGAACCAAAAAATTCTTTAACTAAGCAATATTCAGCGTTATTCGAAATGGAAAATGCTCAACTTGAGTTTCGTGAAGATGCTCTGCAGGCTATCGCTAAAAAAGCGATGCAACGTAAAACTGGGGCACGTGGGTTACGCTCTATAGTTGAAGCTGTATTACTTGACACGATGTATGACCTTCCATCAATGACAGATGTCAGTAAAGTGGTGATTGATGAAACCGTTATTCGTGGCGAATCAAAACCCATTTTGATTTACGACAGCGGCATTGATAAAAAAGTCGCTTCAGAATAAGCATAAAAAAAGGCTCGAAAGAGCCTTTTTTTATGGCAAAAATATAACGCTTATGGATATTTCAACTGCACTTTATTCTGCTTTATTCGAATTTTCATTTGAACTTTAACTGCCCAACCCCATATACAACGCATGAATGTAATGTTAAATGACTTAATACGAGATCAAGTATGACTAAAAAGCGAGAAGATCGCATTGAAATGCCTGTTTTGGCATTACGAGATGTAGTGGTATACCCACACATGGTTATCCCATTATTTGTTGGGCGTGAGAAATCTATTCGTTGTCTAGAAGCCGCGATGGAAAAAGATAAACAAATATTTTTAGTGGCACAAAAGGATGCTGCTGTTGACGAGCCAGAAGTCACTGACATATTCACCGTAGGTACGATTGCGACTATTTTGCAGCTACTCAAGTTACCTGACGGTACCGTCAAGGTATTAGTTGAAGGCAACCAGCGTGGCAAAATTGATAAATTTGTCAACACCGAAGACTTTTTTATCGCAGATGTCCTCAGTTCAGAAGAAACAGAGCTGGCTGAATCAGAACAGGAAGTGTTAATTCGTTCGGCTATTGCTCAGTTTGAAGGCTACGTTAAACTTAATAAAAAAATCCCACCAGAGGTTTTAACTTCATTAAGTGGTATTGAAGATGCTGCTCGATTGGCTGATACAATGGCAGCACATATGCCCCTAAAGTTATCGGAAAAACAAAAAGTGCTCGAGATGCTTGGCATCACAGAACGCTTAGAGTATCTGATGGCGTTGATGGAAAGTGAAATCGATTTGCTACAGGTAGAAAGAAAAATACGCACCCGCGTTAAAAAGCAAATGGAAAAGAGTCAACGAGAGTATTACTTGAATGAGCAAATGAAAGCCATTCAAAAAGAACTAGGTGAGTTGGATGAAGCGCCTGATGAGTTTGAAACTCTAAAGCAAAAAATCACTGATGCCAAAATGTCAGAAGAAGCCCAGAAAAAGGCGACCGCAGAATTAGCTAAGTTAAAAATGATGTCGCCAATGTCAGCAGAAGCGACTGTTGTTCGTAGCTATATTGAATGGTTAACAAATGTACCTTGGGTGAAAAGAAGTGTAGTCAAAAAAGATTTAGCTGCTGCAGATAAGATATTGGATGACGACCATTATGGTTTAGATAAAGTCAAAGAAAGAATTATTGAGTATTTAGCGGTGCAACAGCGAGTCAAAAAGCTTAAAGGACCGATTCTTTGTTTAGTGGGGCCACCTGGAGTGGGTAAAACGTCTTTAGGCCAGTCTATCGCTAGAGCTACGGGTAGAAAGTATGTACGTATGGCATTAGGAGGCGTGCGTGATGAAGCTGAAATTAGAGGGCACCGCCGAACTTATATAGGTTCTATGCCTGGTAAGATGGTACAAAAAATGGCTAAAGTTGGGGTTAAAAACCCACTATTCCTACTCGATGAAATAGATAAAATGTCATCGGATATGCGTGGTGATCCTTCTTCTGCATTGTTGGAAGTATTGGATCCAGAACAAAATAACAAATTTAGTGATCACTACCTTGAAGTTGATTACGATTTATCAGATGTTATGTTTGTTGCCACTTCTAATACTATGAATATTCCCGGACCTTTATTGGATCGCATGGAAGTGATACATCTATCGGGTTACACCGAAGATGAAAAATTGAATATTGCCACTCAACATTTGGTGGACAAGCAAATAACCCGTAATGGCCTGAAGAAAGGTGAACTGGCCATTGATGAAAGCGCCATTATTGGGATCATTCGTTATTACACCCGTGAAGCTGGTGTCAGAAACTTAGAGCGAGAGATTTCTAAGATATGTCGTAAAGCAGTCAAGAATATTTTACTTGGAAAAAATATTTCTGAAGTCATAGTCAATCAAGATAATCTAAATGAATATTTAGGTGTCCAGCGTTTTGATTATGGTAAAGCTGACAAATCTAATCAAATAGGGCAAGTAACAGGACTCGCTTGGACACAAGTAGGCGGAGATTTGTTAACCATAGAAACTACATCTGTAGTGGGTAAAGGAAAGACAACTTTCACCGGTTCATTAGGTGATGTGATGCAAGAGTCTATTCAGACTGCTATGACAGTTGTGCGTAGTCGAGCAGACAAATTGCGCATTAACAATGATTTTCATGAAAAACGCGATATACACGTGCACGTACCTGAAGGTGCAACACCTAAAGATGGTCCTAGCGCAGGTATTGCTATGTGCACGGCATTAGTTTCTACTCTAACCGGAAACCCTGTGAAGTGTGACGTAGCTATGACAGGTGAGATTACACTTAGAGGAGAAGTGCTGCCCATTGGAGGTCTGAAAGAAAAATTATTGGCTGCGCACCGTGGTGGAATTAAAACAGTGATTATTCCTAAAGAGAATGAACGTGATTTAGAAGAAATCCCAGACAACGTAAAACGAGATTTAAATATCTATCCTGTGCAGTGGATTGATGAAGTATTAGCTTTAGCTTTAGCTGAACACCCAGAGAAATTTAAGCAAGTTGAAGTGAAAAAGGCTAAAAAATAAGCAAAATGTTAGTTTTTTTTGATTATTTTTCAATTTAAGTGCTTCACTAAATAAATAGTTATGGTAGCCTTTAACTCAGATTTGCTTAAGGCCTTGTCGCGAAAGGGATTGAAGCGATTCATAGGAAGTTTAAGATAATAAAAATGTAGCTTGGAGCTCAGTTTCAGGCTTGAATTAAACGTTTGGCTTTGCATAGTGCAGGCCGCAAATATAATAACAATTGAAGGGGTTCATATTGTGAATAAGTCAGATCTTATTGATACCATCGCTGCAAGTGCAGATATTTCTAAAGCAGCAGCAGGACGTGCACTAGATGCATTAACTGGTGCTGTAACTACGGCACTGAAAGATGGAGACCAAGTTGCATTAGTTGGTTTCGGCACATTTTCGGTACGTGAGCGTGCAGCTCGCAGTGGTCGCAATCCTCAAACAGGTGAGACTATTCAAATTTCAGCAGCTAAAGTGCCTTCGTTTAAAGCTGGTAAAGCATTGAAAGACGCTTGTAACTAGTCAGTTACCTCATTTATTTCAAAAGGCGATGATTTATCATCGCCTTTTGTTTTTGTGCAGTTTGTGTTGGTTCTGTTTTAACCTTAATTAAAGCTAGCCAGATATTTTTTAATTCACTGCGAACAATCATTAATAAATGAACTCGGTTGGTATATAATTCTGTCGCCTGCGACTAAGACAACTTTAGTTATGTGTCTTTAGTACTTATCAATCACAGCTCATTTGGAGTTTGGACTTTAGTATGTTGGAAAGAATCAGAGAAGGATCCCAAGGCCCTTGGGCTATGGGTATTTTAGTATTAATTATTTTAAGTTTTGTGTTTGCAGGTGTGGGGAGTTATATCAATTCATCTGCATCCGGTTCCGCAGCCGTCGTAAACGGTGATGAAATAGGCCTTGATGATTTGGAACGCGCCTATCAAAACGAACGTTCGCAGATGGAATCTCAGTTTGGCGAAGCCTTTGCTGCCTTGGCAAGTGACACCGCATACTTACAAAACTTCCGCCAGGGTATTTTAGACCGGCTTATTAGTGAAAAGCTCCTCGATCAAGCTGCACAAGAGTTAGGCTTGAGGGTCAGCGATGAGCAAATTAAGTTAGCCATCGTTGGTATGCAAGAATTTCAGGTAGATGGCAAATTTAACAATGACCGTTATCTTGCCCTTTTACGCCAAGCTGGTTTTCAAACTAACAACTTTAGAGATTACATGCGTGTTGATATGGTTCGCAGGCAGCTTTCTCAGTCGTTAATGGGAACTGAATTTGCGTTAACAAGTGAAGCAAAAACTGCGTACATCATGCAGCAGCAGACTCGTGACATTCGTTATTTGAATGTTCCTGTAGCTAAGTTTCTTGCACAGGTTGACATCACTAATGATGAAATTTTAACTTATTACCAAAGCAATATTAGTCAATTTGATACACAGCAAAAGGTCAGTTTGTCTTATGTTGAGCTTACGTTAGAAGATTTATTGCCTGCTATTGACGTTAGCGAGGAAGAAATTTTAGAATATTACCAACAAAATATTAATGATTATAGTACTGAGGAAGAACGTCAAGTAGCGCATATTTTGTTTGAAAGTGCAGAGCAGGATGATGTAATTGTTACAATGGCTGAAGAGGTATTGGCTAAATTAAACGCTGGTGAGGACTTTTCTGAATTAGCTAAGACATTGTCAAGCGATACGTTCAGTGCTGAAAACGGTGGAGATTTGGGATGGTTCGGTATGGGTATTATGGACCCTGCGTTTGAAGATGCAGCCTTCGCACTTGCTAATAAAGGTGATCTAAGTGGTATTGTTAAAAGCGAGTTTGGTTATCACATTATTAAGTTAACTGACATTAAGCCAGAACAACTTAATGCCTTTGAAAATGTAGAACAAGAAATAACCGTTAAAGTTAAAACCTTTAAAGCAGAAGACCGTTTTTATGAAATTAGCCAAAGGATCGCAGAAGTGGCCTTTGAAATACCCGATAGTATTGTTGAAGTTGCAGACATCACTGGTAAAGCAATAATGACTACCGACTTATTTAGTCAAGCTAATGCGCCACAGGCGGTATCTAACCCTAACGTATTAGCTAGTGCTTTCAGCTTTGAATTAATTGAAGACGCGGTAAATAGTAAAGTGTTAGAGCTGGGCAGTAATCACATAATGGTTGTAAGAGTTGCCGAACATGAGCCTGAGCGAACTAAAAGAATAGAAGAGGTTGAAAAGGATATTCAACAAACTCTGTCCGCTCAAGCGGCTCAACGTGCTGCTAGGGACTGGGCTTTAGACGTGAAAACGGCTATGTCTGACAATAACGATGTGAGTGATAAATTAGCCGCACTTGAGCTTAGCTGGGAAGAAAAGAAAGCTGTCACTCGTAACGATGCGAATTTGTCCCAATCTATTGTAGATGCATTGTTTAAGTTATCTGCGACAGACACACGTGTAGTTGACTTAGTGACTGGAGATATTAGTCTGGTACAACTATCTCAAGTTAATGCAGCTCCGGAAGCAAATGTTCAGCAAATAACGTCCTTACAAACTCGTCTTGCATCGAGCAAATCTCAAACATTATATGGGGCTGTAATCGAGTCTTTAAAAGCACAGGCAGATATTGAGATTTTTCAATAACCTTGTTTATGTTCATATGAATAATAAAAAAGAGCGCTTGTCGCTCTTTTTTATTATGTCAATTTTCACATGACTTGCACAAAAAATTTCTACTTTCTCAGTATCATTCAGTAATCCATAACAAAGAGCTGTAGAACGCTGCAATCACAGTACAAAAAATTAAAATATATATAAATCCTTGTTTGCCATCACCTAAGCTATAAGCTTTTTTTTGCAAATACATAAACCAAATCAAACACAACACAACAGGAATAAGCACTAAAAATTTAATCAAGATCACCTCGCCTCTAAAATATGTCAATCTTGATTTTAGGGAGAACAGGATAATATGCAATCTATACTATGTATTTGCTGTCTAATTGCATATAATCCGCGGGAATTTTATCTGCTCTTTTTATCTGTCCACAAGGATTAAATATTAAGACAAAAATATTACAAATACTGGAGTTAAGAAAATGGCCTTAGAGCGCACTTTTTCTATTATTAAACCTGATGCAGTTGCTAAAAATGTTATCGGTGCTATTTACAATCGTTTTGAGTCTGCTGGTCTTAGATTAGTGGCTTCAAAAATGTTACATTTGAGCAAAGAGCAAGCAGAAGGTTTTTACGCAGAGCATAGCGAACGTCCTTTTTTTGCTGCTTTAGTTTCTTTCATGACGTCTGGTCCAGTTATGGTCCAAGTGTTGGAAGGTGAAAATGCTGTTTTGAAAAATCGTGAAATCATGGGTGCTACCAACCCAGCTGAAGCGTTAGCCGGTACTTTACGTGCTGATTATGCTGCTTCAATTGATGAGAATGCTTGCCATGGTTCAGATGCGTCTGAATCAGCAGCACGTGAGATTGCTTATTTCTTTAGTGATGAAGAAGTCTGCCCACGCACTCGTTAAGTTTTCATCTATTTTAACAAAGGGAGCTTAGGCTCCCTTTTGTGTTATTAGTAAATAATCTAGTCACCCATAAATTATTCATTATGAGGTGTTTTGGTTATCTGTTCTGTAAAAACTGTGTAATCAGTTAAAATGACATATTAGTCTGTATATTGAGGTTTATTGTGAAAACTGAAGTGGTATCTGCCCAACCAAAAAAAATTAACTTACTTGATTTAACTCGAGACGGTTTACGTGCTTTTTTTAATGAGATGGGAGAAAAACCCTTCAGAGCGGAACAAGTCATGAAATGGATCTACCAGCAAGGCGTGGCAGATTTTGAACAAATGACCAACCTCAATAAGGTTTTGCGCAATAAACTTCAAGCAAGATGTGAAGTAAAAGCACCAGACATTTCTTTTCAGAAGACCGCCGCAGATGGCACCATTAAATTTGCACTGAAACTAGAAGGTGGCCAAGAAGTCGAAACAGTTTGGATACCTGATGGCGACCGGGCAACATTATGTGTGTCCTCTCAAGTAGGATGTGCGCTGGAATGCACTTTTTGTTCTACCGCTCAGCAAGGATTTAATCGTAACTTAAAAGTGTCTGAGATCATTGGTCAAGTTTGGCGAGTGGCAACAACGATAGGATTAAATAACGATACGGCTAAACGGCCCATTACTAATGTAGTGATGATGGGCATGGGTGAGCCGTTATTGAATATTAAAAATGTTGTGCCTGCGATGCAGCTAATGTTGGACGATCTTGCTTTTGGCTTGTCCAAACGCAGAGTGACGTTAAGTACTTCAGGTGTGGTGCCAGCACTTGATATGTTAGGTGACCAAATTGATGTGGCTTTGGCTATATCGTTACATGCGCCAGATGATGCGTTACGTGATGTACTTGTTCCGGTTAATAAAAAATATCCGATTGAAGTATTTCTAGCTAGTGTGAGGAGATATTTGGCTAAATCTAATGCTAATCAGGGCAAAGTTACCATAGAATATGTCATGTTAAACGGGATTAACGACAGTACTGACCAAGCCCATGCATTGGCCAAAGTATTATCAGATACGCCGTGTAAGCTAAATCTTATTCCGTTTAATCCATATCCAGGTTCTCCTTATACATGTTCTAGTAATTCACGAATCGACCGCTTTGCTAAAGTCCTTATGGAATATGGACTAATAGTCGTAGTCCGCCGTACAAGAGGGGATGATATTGACGCAGCTTGTGGTCAATTAGTGGGTGAAGTGGTAGATCGTACAAAAAGAATGTTAAAAAAGCAGCTGAAGGGCGAGAGTATTTCAGTCAAAATGGCAGAATAGGTTTTTTATCGACAATATGTCAAATAGGTCTTAATGAATTTCATGCTAAAAATTATCGGTGTTGTATCTTTCATGCTGATGGTGCTCAGTGGATGCACTAGCCAAACCCAAGATCAAAATTTCGATCAAAGAAAAGCGGCTAAAACGCGGGTTTCTTTAGGCCTGACGTACCTTGAAAATGGTAATTTCAGCCAAGCAAAATTTAATTTAGATAAAGCTTTAAAGTTTGCACCAAGATCAGCTGATGCTAATTTTGCTATGGCTTATTATTACCAAAGTGTCAGCGAATTAGAGCTTGCTGAAAATGCCTATCAATTTGCCATGGATCTTGAACCAAAAAACGCCAATATAGCTAACAGTTATGGGGCTTTTTTATGCCAGAACGGCGATTATGAAAAAGCCAAAGAATATTTCCTAAAGGCGGTTAATACTAGTAGTTATGTTTCTAGCGCAGAGACTTATGAAAACTTGGCTTTGTGTAATCAAAAACAAGGTCAACCTGAAGAGACTATTCACTACCTTCGCAGTGCAGTTAATCATCAACCACGCAGAGCGAGCAGTCTCTACCTTCTTGCTCAGTCATTAATTGAAATACAACAATGGCAAGAAGCGAGAGTTATCCTTAGCCGCTATGAAAAAACATCACAAATTAGTCCTCAAAGTGTGTTGATGGCAATGGAAATAGAGAGTGGCATAGGCAACGATTCTGCTGCGAAAAATTATTTGGATATGTTAATAAAGTTATTCCCTGATGATCCATTAACCAAAACCATTATAATTAGCCAGCAGCAGTCTTTTGAAACAGTTAACAAATTAGTCATTCGACCAGCACCAATAAAAGCAGTTGAGACTGTATCTGAGTCTGTTGAGTCACAAGCTACAGGCTCAATGGCATCGTCAGGTAAAAATGAGTTAGTAACAAATAAAAAAAATACCAACATAGAAAGGGACGATGTTGCTCAAGTTGAGTTAGACATCTTGGACAAACCAGATTTTCATATTGTTATTAAAGGCGAGAATTTATATAGGATATCGCTTCTTTATAACATCAAAATGCAACGTCTGATAGACTGGAACGGTTTAGTCGACGCGTCGGCTATTTTCGATGGTAAGAAGTTATCTTTAGTTGCCCCAAGTGTTGTAGAGTAAAGTTAAACTATGATTGAAAATGAAGAAGTACAACAAAAAGAAATGGTTATGCAAGGGCCGGGTCAGATTTTAAAACAGGCGCGCGTGCTAGCTAATTTTACGATCCAAGATATTGCAGAAAAAATGAAGTTGAAAAAGTCTCTAATTGAGGATATTGAACAAGACAACTACGATACGAGTATCTCGTTAACGTTTGTAAGAGGGTATTTAAAATTATACGCAAAACACGTTAAAGTTGCTGAAGTAGATATACTAAACGCTTTTGAAAACTTAAGTACTCAAAAAAAGGAACCTGCCAAACTTCAAGGTTTCTCTCACAGAGTTTCTCACCAAGCCAATGATGATAAATTGATGTTAGTCACTTACCTTATTGTGGCAGCGGTGATTGCCCTAGTTGTTATATGGTGGATACAGCAAAGCTCATTTGTCATTAAAACAGAATCAGCTGCAAGTAATAATCCAGAAGCGGTGACACAAGATATGTTTGCCCAAGGAGTATTGCCACTAGAGAAAACGCTAACACCAGACTCAGACAAATTAATATTGACACCCTTAGATGCTGCAGAGTCTACTAATAGTTCAGGTGTTAGACAATCTAATGTTCGACTTCCGTTAGTCATAGAAGATCAAAGTGTCAACAACCAATCTGTTGACGAAGAAGATGTGGATGATACAAGTACATTGGCCGAAGACCCATATGTTGGAGAATCGATGGCTACTGAGCTTGTTACGCCAGTTGAGTTAATATTTAAATTTTCTGGTGATTGTTGGATGAATTTGTCTGATGCAACAGGTGAAAATATCGCTTACGGAGTTAAAGTTAAAGGTAGAGTGATGCCAGTCACGGGTATTCCTCCTTTTATCGTTACCTTAGGCGCTCCAGAAGTGGTAAAAATTAGTTACGCAGGTGAATCATTAAATATGTCCTTCTTACCTTCTGGTCGTATTGCTAAATTTGATTTACCCTTATCTGAATAATTGACCGAATAAATAGAGCAAAGTAATCACTATGTTTTCTGAATCACCTATTAAACGCCGACCTTCTAAACGTATTTATGTAGGTAATGTGCCTATAGGTGATGGTGCGCCCATTGCTGTTCAGTCTATGACGAATACTCCCACTACTGATGTAGATGCAACAGTGGCACAAATTAAACGCATTCAAGCTGTGGGAGGCGATTTAGTCAGAGTATCAGTACCTACTATGGACGCAGCTGAAGCGTTTAAATTAATTAAACAACAAGTCACAGTACCACTTATTGCGGATATTCATTTTGATTATCGTATCGCCTTGAAAGTGGCAGAGTACGGGGTGGATTGCTTGCGAATTAACCCTGGTAACATTGGTAGTATGGATAGAGTCCGTTCAGTCGTGGATTGTGCCAAGGATAAAGGTATACCTATTCGTATCGGTGTTAATGGTGGCTCGTTAGAAAAAGATATACAAGAAAAATATGGTGAGCCTACGGCTCAAGCGCTAGTTGAATCTGCCATGCGTCATGTGGACATTTTAGACAAACTTAATTTCGAACAATTTAAAGTCAGTGTTAAAGCCTCAGATGTATTTTTGGCTGTAGGGTCGTATCGACTTTTAGCCAAACTAATTGACCAACCCTTACATTTAGGTATCACAGAAGCGGGTGGCATTCGTGCTGGTGCAGTCAAAAGTTCGGTTGGCTTAGGCATGTTATTGGCAGAAGGCATCGGCGATACAATCCGTATTTCGTTGGCGGCTGATCCCGTAGAAGAAATAAAAGTCGGATTTGACATATTAAAGTCATTACGTATTCGTTCCAGAGGCATTAACCTCATTGCTTGCCCAAGCTGTTCTCGCCAAGAATTTGATGTGATAAGCACAGTTAATGCCCTAGAGCAGCGCTTGGAAGACATACTTACTCCGATGGATGTATCTATTATTGGTTGTGTGGTTAATGGGCCAGGAGAAGCAGAAATTTCAGATCTAGGCCTAACAGGTGCGAGGAATATGAGTGGGTTTTACTTGGATGGTGTTCGTCAAAAAGAACGTTTGTCAAACGATGATTTAGTAGACCAACTTGAAAAGCGTATTCGAGCCAAAGCCAGTCAGCTTGATGAAAAGCGTAAAATCGATATAAAACAACTGGATTAGCCAGAAGTTTCATCCTCATGGTTAAAGTTTACTTAATATTTTGTATTTTTTTAACGTCATTATTTTACGTTTATCTATAAAGCCCCTATAATGCGGGGCTTTTTTTTAATTATTGCAAAAGAGATTATTTTTAGTGTCGAAACAAATTCAGGCCATTCGAGGAATGAACGACTGCTTGCCGAGCGAATCAGGGCTTTGGCAGTTTGTAGAATCCAGGATCCGCCAAGTAGTGGCCAGTTACGCTTATCAAGAAATTCGCACACCTATCGTTGAAAGTACTGACTTATTTAAGCGCTCTATTGGTGAAGTGACCGATATAGTTGAAAAAGAAATGTATACCTTCGCTGATCGCAATTCAGACAGTCTAACACTTCGACCAGAAGGCACTGCTAGTGTCGTGCGTGCTGGTAATGAGCATGGTTTGTTGTATAACCAGCAACAACGTCTTTGGTATATGGGACAAATGTTTCGCCATGAACGCCCACAGAAAGGACGTTACAGGCAGTTTCACCAATTTGGTGTAGAAGTATTTGGGTTAGCAGGACCAGATATTGATGCCGAAGTGATATTGCTTAGTTCAAGGTTGTGGAAAAAGTTTGGGATCAGTCAAAACGTTACTTTAGAAATCAATTCTCTGGGTTCTTCTGAGGCAAGAGTGGCTTATAAAGAACAATTAGTGGCATTTCTTAAGACTCGTGTATCCGAACTGGACGAAGATAGTTTAAGACGACTAGAGGGTAATCCATTGCGTGTGCTCGACAGTAAAAATCCACAGGTGCAGAATGCTATAAAAGATGCGCCAAAACTGATTGATTACTTGGATGTAGAGTCAGCAGCACATTTTCAAGGATTATGTGAACGTTTAGACAACTTAGGTATCCAATATCGTGTCAATCCTGCTTTGGTGCGAGGTTTAGACTATTATAACCGTACAGTATTTGAGTGGGTCACTGATAGTTTAGGTGCACAAGGTACAGTCTGTGCTGGTGGACGCTATGATGGTTTAGTTGAACAGCTCGGCGGCAAAGCCACTCAGGGTGTAGGTTTTGCTATTGGTCTGGAGCGTTTAGTGTTGATGCTTCAAACATTTGAATTGGATAAAAATATAGACTCGGTAGTGGACGTATATGTTACTGCTATGGACGAATCTGTTGAATGTTATGCTAGGCAGATCAGTGAAACATTAAGAGACGCCTTACCTAAGGTGAAAGTGATGAATCATTGTGGTGGTGGAAATTTTAAAAAGCAGATGAAGCGTGCTGATCAAAGTGGTGCTAGCGTTGCCCTAATCATTGGTCAGGATGAGATGGAGTCACAGCAAGTTGCTGTTAAATACTTACGAGAAAAGCAACCACAAAAAACAGTTTCAGTTAACGAACTCACTCACATTATACAAAAGCTATTTGACGTCTAAAGGCGTAAATTTTGAATTAACTTTGTGTGTCATCGTGCTTTCGATGGCCAAGCAGTAAAAGGAATGGATGATGGAACAATACGAGACAGAAGAACAACAAGTTGAAGCCATTAAACGCTTTTGGAAAGAAAACGGTCTGGCGCTAGTTATTGGTGCGTTATTAGGCTTGGGTGGCCTTTTAGGGTGGCGCTATTATAACGATTCACAAATTGAAGCAAAAGAGCAAGCCTCTTTTGCTTATGAAAAAGCTTCTGAAGACTTATTAAAAGGTGAGCTGGGATTCAGCCAAGCAAAAACTTTTATTGATAGTCATAGTGATACAGGTTATGCCATGTTAATGGCGTTGGAATTGTCTCAGCAGGCTATTGAGCGAAAAGACTTAACTGAAGCAGCTAATCAGCTTGAGTTTGTGGCAAACAATGCCAAATTATCAGCCGTTCAATCAGTAGCACAACTTCGTCTAGCTCGCATTCAAATAGAACAAGGTGAGCTTGAACTGGCCTTAGCAAGTGCAGATAAAATCACCGACGAAGCATTTAATAGCCAAAGCCAAGAGATCCGGGGTGATGTATACCAAGTTCAAAAGTTATTTGATAAGGCCAGAGCTGCTTATAGTGCTGCTTTAGAAACAAATGCCCGTGATAAGGTTTTAAAAATGAAGTTAGATAATTTAGCCATTGCGGCGAATGGTTAAGGTGAAAATTGTGAAGCGATCTTTTTTATTCTTGTTGTTAATCAGTTCTGTTTTGTTATCAAGCTGCACAACTATCAGTGATTGGTTTTATGAAGATGAAGAGCTAGAAGTACGTAGGCTCAAGCCTATTCAAGCTCAGTTTATTCCTACTGAAACTTGGTCAGTAGGCTTGGGTAATGGGATTGGTAAATTTTATTCAAAACTAAGCCCAGCAGTCGCATACGGTAAGGTATTTGCTGCAAATCGCCGAGGTAATGTTAATGCTTACGATCAGGTCTCAGGTGAAAAAATATGGTCTAAAGACTTCGCAATATATGACCAAGAAGGTTTAACTTCAGGTTTCAAAAACCTCTGGTCAAATGGTTTGTCAGCTAAAATTGCGGGTGGGATAAGTGTTGCATATGAAACCGTATTTTTTGGCACCGAGAATGGTGAAGTAGTTGCGTTAGATGCCAATACGGGTGAACAAAAATGGATCACAAAGGTTAAGGGTGAAGTCCTAGCTGCTCCAGCTATTGATGCTGGGATCGTGTTAGTTAATACGGGTTCTGGATTTATATTTGCTCTAAATGCAGATGATGGCGCAGAAGTTTGGTCGTCTGAGTCTGACGTACCTCCTTTGTCTTTGCGTGGTGTTTCTTCACCTGCAGCGGTTAACGGCGGTGCTATTATTGGTACTGCAACCGGCAAACTGATAGTGAATATTCTAGAAACAGGGCAGACTGCTTGGGAGCAAGTGATTTCATCAGCTACCGGTGTGACTGAATTAGAACGCATTGTCGATATTGATAGTGCGCCGTTAGTGGCTGGTGGTAACGTTTATGTTATTTCTTATGATGGCACACTTGCCTCTGTTGAGTTGCGCACAGGTCGAGTTATTTGGAAACGTGAATACAAGTCATTCCGTCGTCTGTCATTGTCGGGCAGTACCTTATTTCTGGTTGATGTAAACAGTAATGTGTATGCATTGGATAGCCGAAACGGTGTTGAACTATGGAGTCAAGGTGCACTTAAACAGCGTTTATTGACAGGAGTAACACCTGTTGGCGAGTATTTAGTGGCAGGTGATAAGTTTGGCTATTTACATTGGTTTGACCAAGCTGATGGAAAAGTTGTTGCACGCTTAGAGGTTGGGGGTGACGATGAAGATGAAGGTATTTATCATTCGCCTGTGGTGGATGGAGATATCTTATACACCCAAACTCGAGATGGTAAATTAGTGGCTATTAAAACGCCATAAAGTAGTATTTAGGTGATTTTTGCTAAAGAATAACCTTCATAATTTTTTTAACGGCTTGGAATACTACCAAGCCGTTTTTGTCTATAGGATATGTATTTATGTTACCCGTCGTTGCCTTAGTTGGCCGCCCAAATGTTGGAAAATCTACCTTGTTCAATCGTCTCACGCGCACACGAGATGCGTTGGTTGCTGATTTTCCTGGCTTAACTCGGGACAGAAAGTACGGTCAAGCTAAGTATGAAGGTCTACAATTTATTGTAGTTGATACCGGTGGTATAAGTGGTGATGAACAAGGCATTGACGTGGCTATGGCCGAACAATCGCTGTTGGCAATTTTAGAAGCTGATGTTGTGTTATTTTTGGTTGATGCGCGTACAGGCATGACAGCGGCAGATCAAGGCATTGCTGAGCACCTGCGTAGACAAGAAAAGCCTGTTTATGTCGTTGCTAATAAAGTTGATGGCATTGATGGTGATAGTGAAAGTGCCGATTTCTTTGCCTTAGGTCTAGGCGACGTAAATCAAATTGCTGCGGCCCATGGAAGAGGCGTGACACAATTATTACAAAATTCTCTTGCGCCTATTTCAGAACTTTTTCCTGATATGCACATTCCTGAAGAAAGTGATGAAGAACGTCAAGAAGAAGATGCCGACGAGCAGTTAGCCAAGCTGCAAGCTTTGCCTATCAAGTTATCGATAGTGGGTAAACCTAATGTGGGTAAGTCCACCCTTACCAACCGTATCCTAGGCGAAGAGCGTGTTGTGGTTTATGACCAACCCGGTACAACTCGGGACAGCATTTTTATTCCCATGGAGCGTGATGGTAGAGAATACATTTTGATCGATACCGCAGGGGTGAGAAGACGTAGGAATATTTCAGAAGCTGTCGAAAAGTTCTCTATTGTGAAAACATTACAAGCCATCGAAGAGTCTAATGTGGTGTTATTTGTGGTTGATGCACAAGAAGGAATTACCGACCAAGACTTAAGTTTGTTAGGTTTTATCCTCAACTCTGGGCGTTCGTTAGTGGTCGCAGTGAATAAGTGGGATGGGTTAAACAAAGATGTTAAAGATGAAATCAAACGTGAGTTAGACAGACGATTAGGTTTTATTGACTTTGCACGCTTGCATTTTATTTCAGCCCTGCATGGTACCGGAGTAGGTCATTTATTTGAATCGGTACAAGAAGCCTATGCTTCAGCGACTAAGCGGGTCAATACTTCTATGTTGACGCGTATTATGGACATGGCTCAAGAAGATCACCAGCCCCCTGTAGTGCGTGGCCGCCGTGTTAAAATGAAGTATGCCCATGCTGGTGGATACAATCCTCCCCTTATTGTCATTCATGGTAATCAGTTAAAAGATTTACCAGATTCGTATAAACGTTATTTGATGAATTATTTCCGAAAATCGTTAAAAGTTATGGGTACGCCCATTAAAATAGAATTTAGAGAAGGCGCCAACCCATACGAAACCGATCATAGTTCATTAAATGATTCGCAGCGTCGTAAACGTAGACAACTTATGCGTTTACATAAAAATGCTAAATAATGAGCCAATAAAATAACCTTTGAAACTGTATCAAAAGATTATATTTGATACAGTTTTCTGGATTTGAATGGTAGCGTTCGTTATCAAAGCAATCAGAAACAGATGAATTATCCGGTCGTTTTATTGCGAGACTTTTTTACAAGTTCAATCATGTGCCATTCTTTTTTTACCGCTTAGTGTCAATTCAACCCTGTAGGAACTTTATTCTTTCAAGTCTTAAACACTCATCAGCGATGTTGAGCGCCGCAACGCAACGCCATATTTTAATATGCCGAGTACACCACTAAACGTATAAGTATTAGCTAACAACACTCCGCATTATTGAGTTCATTCCTGAACGATTTTCTATTGGGTGACTCAATCATTAGCCTATGAGCACAAAACCAATAACATGTTCGTTCTTAACGATTAGAAAACGTAAGTTAGACAAGAACCACAGTGCATCATCTACAAAAAATTCAACCACCACTTTTGAAAATGTAGATGAAAATTTACATGGCTCTTCATAAGTAAAATCAAAACCATCAAAAAATTAACTTTCTACCTCATTATTAGTCCGAGTATAAGTATAAACCATATAAAATGGGGTGCATGCACGCTTCTTTAAGTACTCGTTATGCTTTATCAATTTGGTTGATCTCACTGCGTATTTCACCGTTTTCTAAACGAGTCACCAACACATCGCCCACTTGCACTTGTTGAATTTTTTTAACTATTTGCCCTTGCTTAAAACTGATGCTGTAACCTCGTGCTAATGTAGCTAATGGACTTACGGTATCCAATAAATGCATATTATTGCGTAACTTTTGCTGTTTGTTATCTACCAGCTGTTGGCAATTTTTTTGTAGTTTAGCTTTCAGCTCTTGCAATATTAGTTGATGTTGTTGCAGCCGTTTCTGGGGCGAGGAAAAAGAAAGTCGACTACAAATATGTTTTTGTTGTTGTTGTGCCTGAATCAGTTTTTGTTTAATTGTAGAGTGCAACGTTGCTTGAAGTTGGTCTACATACTGACTCTTTTGTTGCAGCTGTTTTTGTGGGTGGTTTTGCAGTAATCGTTGTCTTACAACTTGATGTTGATGAATGCGTTCTTGTTGCAAACGGCTAAATGCTTTTATTAACTTGTCTTGCAAGACTAAGGCTTTACTTTGCAACGTAGACCGGTCTTGGCTGACCAACTCAGCAGCTGCCGAAGGTGTTGGGGCACGCATATCTGCAACAAAATCAGCAATGCTCACATCTATTTCGTGACCGACTGCACTTATTACAGGAATAGTAGAAGCGAATATTGTTTTGGCTACCTGTTCACTATTAAAACACCATAAGTCTTCTAAAGAACCACCACCTCTGCCTAAAATTAACACATCGACTTCGCTTCTGATGTTGGCTTGAGTAATCGCCGCACAAATTTGTGGTACTGCGATATCACCTTGCACTTGGCTAGGGTAAATGACCACTTCAATAGCAGGGTTGCGGCGTTGCAGCACGCTCAAAATATCATGCAAAGCGGCACCCGTCGGTGAGGTAATTATACCCACTTTTGATACAGTTGCGGGTATTGGCTTTTTATATTCTTGGGCAAAAATTCCTTCTGATGCTAATCGTAGTTTTAACTTTTCGAATTGTTGCTTAAGTTGCCCTTCGCCCTCTGGCTCCATATGCTCAACGATGATTTGGTAATCACCTCTGGGTTCATACAAGCTAATGTTGGCTTTAACTAACACTTTGTCGCCTTCTTTAGGCTTTAATTGCACTTTGCGATTTGCACCTTTAAACATTGCACTTTTGACTTGTGCACGATCATCCTTAAGGGTGAAGTACCAATGACCAGAGCTGGCCGATACAAAATTTGAAATCTCTGCAGACAGCCAAATTTGCCCGATTTTGTCTTCTAAAACTGAGCGGGCTAATCGATTGAGTTGACTAACAGTAAGGATGTTTTTTGCTTTGGTTTGGACTGAAAACATTGATTGTTAGGACCTCTAATATAACATTGCCAATAAGTTTACCTGATTTACTACCAATTCTGATATATATCTAGACTGACATGCCTAAAGGGGCTAGAATTGCGCCGCAATTAAATCAGCATTTATAGGTGATATTGCATGTTAAGGATCGCTAAAGAAGCCCTTACGTTCGACGATGTTTTGTTAGTGCCAGGGCACTCAACTGTTCTCCCTCATACCGCCAATCTTAAAACAAGATTAACCCGTGGTGTTAGCTTAAATATCCCCATGATTTCTGCCGCAATGGACACCGTTTCTGAAGCGCGTTTAGCCATTGCATTAGCACAAGAAGGCGGTATTGGTTTTATTCATAAAAACATGACGCCAGAACAACAGGCAGAACATGTACGCACAGTGAAAAAATACGAAAGTGGTGTAGTGTCTGACCCAGTAACCGTTTTACCCACAGCAACAATTGGCGAAATTAATGCTTTGAGCAAAAGACACGGTTTCTCTGGCTTTCCCGTAGTAGATGAAGATAACAACCTTATTGGTATAGTCACTGGTCGCGATTTACGTTTTGAAAATAGTTTAGAGCAACCTATTTCTAGTGTTATGACTAAGAAAGATGACTTGGTCACCGTTAAAGAAGGCGCTCCCTCTGAACAAGTGCTTGAGTTAATGCACGAATACCGTATAGAAAAAATCCTAGTCGTAGATGATGCATTCAAGCTGACTGGCATGATCACCGTTAAAGACTTTCAAAAAGCAGAAAATAAGCCCAATGCTTGTAAAGATGACCTGGGTCGCTTGCGTGTCGGTGCTGCGGTCAGTGTGGGGCCTGGAACTGATGAACGTATTAAAGCTCTGATTGATGCAGGTGTAGACGTGTTACTGATAGACACTTCGCACGGCCACTCGCAAGGCGTTATCGACCGAGTGAGGAAGGTTCGTCAAGATTACCCAAACGTGCAGTTAATCGCAGGTAATGTTGCCACAGGTGAAGGCGCCAAAGCTTTAGCGGATGCTGGTGTTGATGCAGTTAAAGTAGGAATTGGCCCAGGGTCAATTTGTACTACACGTATAGTGACTGGCTGTGGTGTGCCACAAATTACTGCTATATCAGATGCAGTTGACGCTCTTGAAGGAACAGATGTGCCAGTGATTGCTGACGGCGGTATTCGCTTTTCTGGTGACATTGCAAAAGCTTTGGCTGCAGGTGCTAGTTCAGTGATGGTCGGTAGCATGTTAGCAGGAACGGAAGAAGCACCGGGTGAAGTAGAATTATATCAAGGCCGTTACTTTAAATCTTATCGTGGCATGGGTTCTTTGGGTGCTATGGATCAAAATAATGGCTCTTCTGATAGGTATTTCCAAGACAGCAAAAGTGCAGAAAAGTTAGTTCCTGAGGGCATCGAGGGCCGTGTTGCCTACAAAGGGCCGATCTCTAATATTATTCACCAACAAATGGGTGGTTTGCGTTCTGCTATGGGATTGACCGGTTGCGCCACTATCGAGGAGCTACGCACTAAACCACAGTTTGTTAAAGTGACATCTGCTGGCATGGGAGAGTCCCATGTGCATGATGTGAGTATTACTAAAGAAGCACCAAATTACCGTTTAGGTTAGTTTATAATATTTCAAATGAACGTTGATTGTCAGTCGATCACATTCATATTCTATTTCTTAAAAGAGTACCCAGATGAGTTTAGATATCCATGAACAACGTGTATTGATCCTTGATTTTGGGTCACAATACACTCAGTTGATTGCGCGCCGTGTCAGAGAAATTGGCGTTTATTGTGAGCTTTGGGCATGGGATGTCAGCGAAGAGCAAATTCGCGAATTTAACCCAAATGGTATCATTTTATCTGGTGGGCCTGAATCGGTGCACGCTGAAAATTCTCCAAGAGCACCAGAATATATATATCAAGCAGGTGTGCCTGTTTTAGGAATTTGTTACGGCATGCAAGTTATGGCTGAGCAACTCGGTGGTGCCGTACAAGGTTCAAATAAACGCGAATTTGGCTACGCCCAGGTTGAAGTGGTTGGTGATATGGCGTTGTTGAACAACATTGAAGATCACGTGGGTGCCAACGGTAATGCTTTGCTCGATGTATGGATGAGTCATGGTGATAAAGTCAGCGCTGCGCCTCCTGGGTTTTTGACTACCGCTAAGACTGAGAGCTGCCCATTTGCCGCTTTTGTAAATAAAGAAAAACAATTTTACGGTGTGCAATTTCACCCTGAGGTTACCCACACTCGCCAAGGTGAACGTATTTTATCGCATTTTGTGTTGGACATCTGTGGCTGTGAAAAGCTATGGACACCAACAGCTATTATTGAAAATGCTATAGAAAAAATGAAAAAGCAAATCGGTGATGATCACGTTATTTTAGGTTTATCTGGTGGTGTTGATTCTTCTGTTGTTGCTATGTTGTTACATCGCGCTATTGGTAAAAACCTGACATGTGTTTTTGTTGATAACGGTTTGCTGCGTCTAAATGAAGGCCAACAGGTGATGGACATGTTTGGCGATCACTTTGGTTTGAACATTCGCAAAATTGAAGCAGAAGCTAGATTTCTTGACGCCTTAGCTGACACTTCGGAGCCTGAGGCTAAACGTAAAATTATTGGACGTATCTTTGTTGAAGTGTTTGATGAAGAATCTAAAAAGTTAGTCAATGCTAAGTGGCTGGCACAAGGCACCATTTATCCTGATGTAATCGAGTCTGCGGCCTCCGCTACAGGTAAAGCTCACGTGATCAAATCGCACCATAATGTGGGTGGGTTGCCAGCTGATATGAAAATGGGGCTAATAGAGCCATTGCGTGAATTATTCAAAGATGAGGTACGCAAAATTGGTTTGGAGCTAGGTTTGCCCTACGATATGTTATATCGCCACCCTTTCCCGGGGCCGGGTTTAGGTGTAAGAGTCTTAGGTGAAGTGAAAAAAGAATATTGTGATTTGTTACGCCGCGCTGACGCGATATTTATCGATGAATTACACGCAGCTGATCTGTATCAAAAAGTCAGCCAAGCTTTTACGGTGTTTTTACCGGTCAAATCTGTCGGTGTGATGGGTGACGTGCGTAAATACGATTGGGTGGTATCATTAAGAGCAGTAGAAACCATAGATTTTATGACTGCACACTGGGCACATTTACCTTATGATTTTTTAGGTAAAGTATCGAATCGTATTATCAACGAAATTGATGGAATTTCCCGTGTTGTTTACGATATTTCAGGTAAACCACCAGCTACCATCGAGTGGGAGTAGCTGGTCGCTATTCAGATAAATTAAGAAGGGCAACGTTCTATGAGTGACTTAATGATAAGAGCGGCTGTTCAAGCAGACTTGCCGATATTGAAAGAGTTTGAGCAAGATATTATTGCTACAGAACGGCCTCTAAATGATTGTTTAAAGTCTGAATATATTCGTTATTATGATATTGGGGCTTTAATAGATAGTGAAAAGTCTTGTGTCATGGTGGTTGAAGACAACGGTGTGATTGTGGGGTCAGGTTATGCTCGTATCAAAGAATCGAAAGCACACTTGCAACATAATTTGCATGCATACCTTGGTTTTATGTATGTTGTACCTAATCACAGAGGGCAGGGTATTAACCAATTGGTTATCCAAGCTTTAATTAAATGGGGCAAAACTCAAGGTATGCAGGACTTTTACCTTGAAGCCTACGCAAACAATTTCCCAGCACTGAAGGCTTACGAAAAGTTAGGCTTTAAAGCTTCGCTTATTGAAATGAAATTATCCCAATAGGACAGGTATCAATAGCCCGTTCTAATATTATGGACACACAGAAATATGGCTTTAAAGCCAACCATTTATAAATTTAAGTTATCAGTATCTGATCTTAACCACAATTATTTCGATACACTTAATTTAACTGTTGCATTACACCCATCAGAAACCAAAGAACGAATGATGGTGCGAGTTTTAGTCTTTTGTTTACAAGCATTTCAAGATCATGAAAATCTGATGACTTTCACAAAAGGGTTAAGTGCGATTGATGAACCTGATATTTGGTTGCGAGGTTTAGATGATCAGCTTCACCTTTGGATAGATGTCGGCGAGCCAAGCTTTGAAAGGATCAAGAAAAGTTGTCGCTTGGCGAAAGAAACCTATGTGTACAGTTTTAATTCAAAGTCCAATGCATGGTGGAAACAAGCACAAGCACAATTTAGTACATTACCGGTGAATGTCCTCAGTTTTGATTGGCAAGAGATACAAGCGCTAAGTACTTTACTGGAACGCAAAGTAGAATTATCAATCACATTGAGTGGTGAATCTGCATTTGTCGCTGCTGAACATCGTCAAGTGGAAGTTAACTGGCAAACATTACAATTAGATGAAAATTAAATTATTTTCAATGGTTATTGCATTAAAGAGTGCGATTACTGCAAACACGATTAGCGAACTCCGTTAGCAAACCGTTTGCCCGTTGGCATATTAGACGGGTAAATAGTTCGGCTGATCCACAGTAGAGAAAATAAAAACAGAATGCCCACTAAGTTTGATTCAATTCGTCCTTTTTACGACAGCGATCTATCTGTCGTTTTACCGAAGCTTTTTAATAATAAAGAATTTATCGATAGCATTGTTGCTTTCAAATTTAGTGCTTGGCCGCGTTTTATGCGCCCAGTTATAGGTTTTTTTACCCGTCATTATATTATTAAACAAATCACCAAGGTCATTACGCATAGAGATTTCCAACGCTTAGTTGAACCTTACATGGAACGTATGATTAGCACTACTACAGAGTCGTTTACTGTTAGTGGCTTAGACAAACTGGACTTATCTAAAGCTTGTTTGTTTATGAGTAATCATCGAGATATCGCCCTGGACCCTGCTTTTGTGAATTGGGCGCTGCATATTAGCGGTCAAGATACTGTGCGCATTGCTGTAGGTGATAATTTACTTAAAAAAGAATGGGTAGCTGATCTTATCAGGTTAAATAAGTGTTTTATCGTTAAACGCTCAGCTACAGATAGACGTGAAAAATTATCAGCGGCAAAACTGTTAAGTGAGTATATTGAATTTTCCCTGAATACTGAGCAGCAGCATATCTGGATAGCACAAAGAGAAGGGCGGGCAAAAGACGGTAACGACATCACAAATCCGGCTATTCTATCTATGTTGGCATTAAATAAAGCCAAAGACGTTGAATTTTCAGTATATATTCGAAGTTTACGGATTGTGCCTGTGTCTATTTCCTACGAATTTGATCCCTGCGACATTAGTAAAGCCAAAGAATTACAAAAAGTTGAACGTGAAGGTAGTTATGACAAGCCCGATAATGAAGATGTTAAAAGCATAGTAAATGGCATTACGGGTCAAAAAGGCAGGGTGCATATTCATTTTGGCGAAGTACTTGCTGCTGACTTCAACTCTGCAAAAGAAGTGGCTGGGCACGTAGATAAAGAAATACTGCAAGGGTATAAACCTTTTCCCACTGGATCTATTGCAGCAAAAATGCTCGACGGCGATAGTAATAATATGAGTAAAGAAGATCCTGAGTCTAACCAATATTCCCAAGCTGCGGCTAATTATTTACAAGCTAGATTATCCAACCTATCTAAAGCAGAGCAAAATAAGCTGCTCAGTATGTATGCTTGCGCTCATATCAGGAAAATGAGTTAAATTTTTTCAGGATAATAATACAAGTAAACTCTACACATACAACCTGTACAATTGGTCACTTGTTTTACGCATGTAAAAGTCATCCTTATATGGGGAAAATAGCTTAAACGTAGTTACTTTGTGGGAATAATGTTTAAAACTAACTTCTTAAGCTGTTAAGTCTGCCTCAAACCTTACTTTTAGATATTTTCACCACCTTATTGACACCTTTTTTTCAATCTCTCATCACACTCTTCAAACCCTATATGTGCCTTACGTTAAATAGCTTTGTGCATGCTACTACACAAAACTTATCTGCTTAAGCTAAGAGGTTCTCAATAAGGCTAAGCTGCTACCATGATTCATCAGCTTTCCAGTTTGATATCCATTGTGGAATGTTTGTTCCTAACATGGGCCGAGCGATGCCATAACCTTGGGCGAGTTCACAACCGAGTTGCAACAAAGCCACCCCATGTGCGATGGTTTCTACACCTTCAGCAATGACGTCTCGGCGAAATGCTTTAGCCAATCCAATTACACCTTCAACAATCGCGCAATCATCAGCATCTTCTAACATATCACGTACAAATGTCTGGTCGATTTTTATTAGTTGAGCGGGTAGGCGTCTTAGATGAGTGAGTGATGAATACCCCGTACCAAAGTCATCTAGTGCAAAACGTACACCTAGCTTGTGGCATGCATTCATCGTGGCAGATACTTGGCTGATGTCATGTAATACACTGGTTTCCAATATTTCCAATTCTAAATAAGATGGATTAACTTCAGGATAGGCAGCCAACAGCGCTGCTATTCGTGTTGCGAAGTTACCTTGCTGTAATTGATAACCACTGATGTTAACACTAATAGGCAGATGCATTCCGATGGTTTGCCACTGCTTTATTTGCTCCAGTGCTGTGCCTATGACCCATTCGCCTAATTCTAGACTGATAGTGTGGCCTTCAATTATGGGTAAAAATTCTAGAGGTGGCACTAAACCACGTTCAGGATGCTGCCAGCGGATTAAAGCTTCTACACCTATCACCGCACCAGTATTCATATTAACTTTGGGTTGATAGTGCAGCACAAACTCATGTTGTTTCAGAGCAGAAATAATATTATCTATACTTTCTAGCTGGACCTTGCTCGCATTAGCCAGTACGGTATCAAACAGGCGAAAACAGTTCTTGCCTGCTTGTTTAGCACTATACATCGCTTGATCAGCATGACGCATGAGTTGATCTGCGTCCGAACCATCTTGTGGATAAAGTGTCACACCAATGCTTGCTGAAACTTGTATTTCAACATCGCCAACTGTAACAGGGTCAGAAGCGGCTTTTAGTAAACTTTCTAATATAGGCGTACTATTCTCGACGTTTTGTAAATCAGCTATAACAACGATGAATTCATCACCACCAATACGTGCCAACGTATCACCTTCACGCAAAGCTTTTTGCATGCGTTGCGACACTGTAATGAGAAGTTCGTCTCCTAGATTATGCCCGTGATTGTCATTGACTTCTTTGAAGTCGTCCAAGTCCAAAAACGCAACAGCTAATGTCAGATTGTTACGTTGGCACTGCAGCATGTCGTGTTTTAGGTGGTCTGCCAATAATACCCGGTTAGGCAGATTAGTCAGTGAGTCGTAATGTGCAATACGCTCAAGTTGCCCTTGATACGCCTTCATTGATGTAATGTCTGTGGATAATGAAACATAGTGTTGCACAACACCAGACGTATCTTTCACAGCGTTGACGGTGAGCATTACGGGATATATTTCACCATTTTTTCGACGGTTCCATATCTCGCCCCGCCAGTAGCCTTTTGCTAACAGCGTAGCCCACATTTCGGCATAAAAGGCTGAAGAGTGGCGGCCAGATTGAAGGATTTTTGGGTTTTTCCCCAGTACTTCGTCAGGCGTGTAGCCAGTATTGCGACTAAAAGAACCATTGACTTCAGTAATTGTGGCAGAAGCATCCGTTATCATGATGCTCTCATCGGCATGGCTGAACACACTGGCTGCGCGTTTTAGCTTTCGCACTAGAAGTTCTTTCTTCTGGTTGGCAATCACTAATTCATTTGCCCGCTTAACTTTTTCTTGGTTGGCAATGACTAATTCATCTGCACGCTTATCTTTCTCTTTGTTGGCAATGACTAACTTATCTGCTCGCCTATCTTTCTCTTCGTTGGCAATAACTAATTCATTTGCTCGTTTATCTTTTTCTTGGTTGGCAATGACTAATTCATCTGCCCGTTTATCTTTCTCTTGGTTAGCAATAACTAATTCATCTGCTCGTTTATCTTTCTCTTTGTTGGCAATAACTAATTCATCTGCTCGCTTACCTTTTTCTTTGTTGGCAATAACTAGCTTATCTAACCGCTTATGTTTTTCTTGGTTGGCAATGACTAATTCATCTGTTAGCTTGCTTTTTTCTTCGCTGACAGTAACTAACTTATCTGCTCGTCTTTCTCTCTCTTGGTTGGCAATGACTAACTTATTTGCTTGTTTATCTTTCTCTTGGTTGGCAATGACTAATTCATCTGCTCGTTCGGTAATGTCCTCCATGACCAACAAAATAATGCGTCCTTTGCCTTCAACTTGTCGGGCATTCAATCGCATTATCCGTCGACCGATGACGGCAAAATCGCGCTCAACTAGATAGTCATCAAAACTGGTCTTTTGTGGGAGTATTTTTTTCAGTAGTTCTCTTAGTAAAGGAATATCCCACTGCTTATCGTTTAGCTCATAGATAAGTTGACCAATGGTGTTTTCAGGCTTCGCCTTAAAAAAAGTGTAAAAGGAACGATTTACAGTGATTACCCTTAAATTTTGATCTAGCGTAATTAAGGGGTCTCGTACCGTGTTAATGATATTTTCGACATGCTGCAACATGTCTTCTTTGGTTTTACTTTTTAACATTCACAAACGCCTAATGATGCTTCAGTTTGCGTTAATCGCATATTTACAACGTGTTGAAAATTAGAGTTGGTTACGATTTTTTCTACCTTTTTTATCTGTGACTTAACAAGAGGGCAAGGTGCTAATACATGTATGATCGGCGTAAAACACTGCTTAGATAACAAGGAATTGCCAAGCTTATTAATATTAAAATAGAAAAAAATTTCCATTTTGGTTTATATAACGGTTTATATGGACAACCACCTAAAACAACGGCATAACCCTTTTCTTTTAAATCAATACAAACAATAAAGCGCCTTTTGCTAGTTTCGAGTATCACAACCACATTTTGTCTTTTATCTTTGTCTTCAATAGTCTGTCGATTGACATACAGACTCAAAATAATATCCCCGTATATTATTACTGACTGTCATCGTTAAATGTTTATGCAGTAATTTTTAGCGGTTACAGATTATTGGTAATAATTTTAAGTTAATTATCAAAATGGTAAATACGTAAAACTACTGAATTTAGAAGACTGTATGGGTATATTTGTAGGATTAACCATCAAGGTTAGAGAAAATTTTGTATTCAAAATACATAGACTCATTATGCATTAACATTCAAAAAGATTTGAAGCTTAATTGCTTGCACATTCCATTTGCATTCTATGTTGAAAAGTATCGACTAATTAATTTTAAATTATGATTGAATAATAAAGCGTGGGGGGGGCAAATATATTTTAAAAAAAATTATTACACCTTGGATTCAACTTCAAAGTGCATTACTCAAAAATATATAAAAAAAGATCGGCTGCTAGTATGCTAACCGTTTTTTCTGCGGAAACAGATGTAACGATAAAACTCACATGACTGATTTTTATTTAGACTAAGTTCGCAACACATTCCAAAACTGTCAGATTACAAAAAATTACTTTTCAGGCAGCTTTATTGGATACAACAAGCATTAACAAGCATTAAAATCAGTGAACACTGAACATCAATAAACTCAATCTAGTGTTTCATCTGTAAGAAATTTAAACTTGAAGCATTTATCGTTAAATTTCAAGTTTCAAATTAATCGCACAATTTAAGCTACTTTATCTTTTTTTAAGTTATCAAATTGACGATTGAGATCGTATTTTTCGTCGGTAACAATTTTTTCTAGGGTCTCAATACGTTCGCGCATAGCTTCTACTTTACGCTCTAAATCTTGGGTTTGATTGACTTGCGCGGTATCCTTTTTGTCTTTCTTTTTACCCTTTGGTCCATTAACTAGTTCGACGATTGCCCAACATACTAAAGCGACTATTGCGATGGCTGTCATATTCATGTTTTATCCCTTGTACCTTGATACCATTTATAAAAAGTTTATGCTTAAGCTAATTACAAAGCAAATAATTGACCATAATATAAAAATTATGTATATCATATAGTTAACTTATTTAAGCTTTTTATTTTGGTGAAAATAACTAATAAAATAACATTATTAACCAACATAAGAGAAATATAACCATTGAGTACTGAACAAGACGATTATTGGATGCGCCATGCATTACAGTTAGCTGATAACGCCCAACAACAAGGAGAAATACCTGTTGGCGCAGTATTAGTAAAAGATAATCAGATTATTGGAGAAGGCTGGAACCAGTCAATTAGTTTACATGATCCTTCTGCACATGCAGAGATGATGGCTATCCGTCAAGCAGGAAAAAACCTACAGAATTATCGGTTAGTTGGCAGTTGTCTGTATGTCACCTTAGAGCCGTGCTCAATGTGCGCCGGACTATTAGTGCATAGTCGTATTCATCGTTTGGTTTTTGGTGCGTCAGATTTTAAAACGGGGGCAGTAGGCAGCTTATTCGATTTACTCAATGATCTTCGAATGAATCATCGAGTTGCAGTGAAAGGCGGTGTAATGGAGCAAGAATGTGGTGATAAATTATCTGGTTTTTTTAGAATGCGCAGAGAACAGAAAAAGGCACTCAAAATTAAATATTAACCATTTGAACTAGCAAGCATGTGCTAGTTCTTCGGTTGCCTCTATTGTTTGAAAGTTTTGACGACGTGCAATTACTTTTTGATGCACGCGTTTCAATAGTTGCCGCCTTCGACTGTTACTACCTAGGCGATTTCTGTTGATGGTCGTGGTACGTTTCTTCATTTTAAACTCCTATTTTGTTACATTTATACTAGATAAAACCGATAAAGGTTTCAAATAAGATAAGTTAAGATTGTTAATAATTTATGACAGTTTAGATTTTTAGGCCTAACTCAGTATTTTTATCTTTATTGAGATGTTATTACTGTGTATGTAAATGATAACAATACTAACACTGCGTAGTTCAATTTAACCTATCAACACACTGTTTTACCAAATAAGTAGGCTTTGGTAGAAATGCATGTGGTTATACTTAATGTATTTTGGAGTGGAACTATCGATTTGAGTGTGACTATT
>JBNMPD010000007.1:0-32199 GCA_051276225.1 Flavobacteriales bacterium | reverse complement strand
TTCGCTAAATAGATGTCAAATTAAATTCAAAATTAACATAAGATTAGTATTTAACCCTAGCGACTAAAAAATCTAATGCTGCTTTTAATTTAGGCACTAAATAACTTTGTTTTTGATATAATGGGTATCCGGACATATCTTTATTTTGATTAATTTGCACGGGTGGATCTTATACTAACTCAAACAATTCTCCACTAGCAAGATAACACGCCACTGTCTATCATGGCGCCATCAAAATACCCTTTCCTTTTGCTACCAAGTCACCTAACCACTTCCCATTATTAGAAACGGCGACTTGTGGCACAGAGACATCTTGCTATTGTCCATTTATATAACTTAACCAAGGTGTTGGACCATTAGGCGCTCGAATATATAAACCTTTGTGCTGCTCTAATTCAATGGCATATTGCGGTTTGCCCATGTCAGCTAAATAACTCGGCATTGCCACTAGGGGAAGACTTTATAAAATTATCTCGGTAGCAGCAAAAAATATGCGCAGGGGATCCATTGGTAAGATCGAGGTATAGCGATTATTAACAATAATGTGTATTAAATAACCCTAGAGCCATTGTTGGCAACTTAACAGACAGAGAGATATTTATTGGTATGAGTTAATCACTTAAATTATATTCAGTGGAAACATAGTTTTGTATTTTGTTATTTTTCTAAACTCATCAGCTTATCGATAATCACTTTATTGGCATCAGGAAAGGTAAATTGGTCTAGGTCATCAATATCTACCCATTGGCTTTGTTGACCCTCTTGATGGTTAGGGTCGCCCTCAAAATTTTCTACCAAACGCACATCTAAGCAAACCTTTTTATCCCCATAATCATGTTCAATCAGCATGAATTGGCTTTGTTGGGTTACTTGTATACCAATTTCTTCTGACAGCTCTCTGGCCAACGCTTGTTCAATAGTCTCATTGGCTTCGCGTTTACCACCAGGGAACTCCCATTTTCCGCCTTGGTGTAGGTCATCTGCGCGCTTACTGATGTAGATTTTGTTACTTTGTCTAATCACACCCACAGCCACTTCTACAATCTTCATCTTAGTTCCCTTTATCAATTTAACCATTTATAAATGTTAAAAAATCGGACATAAGCCCGACTTTTTAATGAAATATTTTAAAGTTATATCAACTTAATTTACCATGACACTGTTTATATTTTTTACCCGAACCGCAAGGACAGGCATCATTACGACCTACCTTAGGTCCTTGACGTGATGCTGTATTTTTCTGTTCCGGTTCACTCGCTGATTCATGTTCGAAATTCTTAGGCACATCATCGGCTTGTCGCCTTTGCTCCTCTACTGCTGCAACATCTTCTTGAGCCTTGACTTGTACTTTACTTAATATAGTAACTACTTCGACTTTTAAAGCTTCCAACATCTCAGTGAAGAGCTCGAAAGATTCACGTTTATATTCTTGTTTAGGGTTTTTTTGTGCATAACCACGTAAATGAATACCTTGACGTAAATGATCCATAGCGGCTAAATGTTCTTTCCAATGGCTATCAAGATTTTGCAACATCACTGCTTTTTCAAATTGCCTGATCACTTCTGGGCCAACAATGTCTTCCTTGCTTTTGTATGCAGCATCCACTTTTTCTAAGACTCGCTCACGAAGTTTTTCTTCGTATAACTTATCGTCTTCATCGAGCCACTTTTGTACCGGCATATCAGTCAAAAATTCAGCTTTAAAACGTTCTTCTAGGCCAGCAATATCCCACATTTCTTCTAACGATTGTGGTGGTATATATTGGTCAAGAATACCATTAACGACATCTTTACGGATGACTTCAATAGTGCCACTGATTTCGCCTTCGTCTAATAATTCATTACGTTGTTCGTAAATAACTTTTCGTTGATCGTTAGCAACATCGTCATATTCCAGTAATTGTTTACGCATATCAAAATTACGACCTTCAACTTTACGTTGAGCGTTTTCTATAGCACGTGTTACCCAAGGATGCTCAATCGCTTCTCCACGCTCCATGCCTAAACGTTTCATCATGTTGCCCATTTTTTCTGATGCAAAAATACGCATCAACGCATCATCTAATGATAGATAAAAGCGAGATGAACCTGCATCACCTTGACGACCTGAACGACCACGCAACTGATTGTCTATGCGACGTGATTCGTGGCGTTCGGTACCTATAATATGTAAACCACCAGAAGCCAAAACGGCGTCATGGGCCGCTTTCCAATCTTCCTTAATCTTTTCAACTTTGCTTGGTTTAGGATCATGAATTTTGTCGATTTCAGATTGCCAATTACCACCTAAAACGATATCTGTACCACGGCCTGCCATATTCGTAGCGATGGTAATAGCACCGGGTTTCCCGGCCTGCGACACAATATCTGCCTCTTGTTCATGGAATTTGGCATTCAAAACTTTGTGAGGGATTTTTGCCTTTTTCAAAATATCTGAAATCAATTCTGAATTTTCAATTGATACAGTACCTACTAAAGCAGGTTGACCGCGTTTTACACAGTCTTTGATATCTTCAACTATCGCTTCGTACTTTTCTTCGGCGGTCAAGAAAATCAAATCCGCTTTATCATCACGTACCATAGGTTGATTAGTCGGAATAACGACCGTATCTAGGCCATAGATACTTTGAAATTCAAAAGCCTCTGTATCTGCGGTGCCTGTCATGCCAGAAAGCTTGTCGTAAAGACGGAAGTAGTTTTGGAAGGTAATGGAGGCTAAGGTTTGATTTTCATTTTGAATGTGAACGCCTTCTTTAGCTTCTACTGCTTGGTGCAAACCCTCAGACCAACGACGTCCTTCCATACTTCGTCCAGTATGCTCATCAACAATCACAATTTCGTCACCTTTGACGATGTAATCCACATCTTTTGAAAAAAGTTTGTGTGCCCGTAATGCAGCATTAACATGATGTAACAAGGATATATTAGCAGCAGCAAATAAAGATTCTTCTTCCGGTAAAATGCCTTCGCGTTGTAAGACTTGCTCGACAAATATCTGACCGTTTTCAGTCAGATGGACTTGTTTACCTTTTTCATCAATGGTGTAGTGACCGTCACCTGTTTCGCCTTCTTCGTCTTCTTTTTCTTGCTTGGTTAGCTCAGGAATAATCACATTAATTTTGCGATATAACTCAGAGCTGTTTTCAGCCTGGCCAGAAATAATAAGTGGAGTACGCGCTTCATCGATCAGTATTGAGTCAACTTCATCTATAACTGCAAAATGTAATGACTTCTGTACACGTTCTCCTGGACTGAATGCCATGTTGTCCCGAAGATAATCGAAACCAAACTCGTTGTTTGTCCCGTAAGTAATGTCTGCTGCGTAAGCTTCTATTTTTTGCTCATGGTTCATGCCGGGAATATTACAGCCTACCGTTAAGCCCAAAAAATCATACAATGACCGACTCCAATCCGCATCTCGGCTGGCTAAGTAGTCATTCACAGTAATAATGTGTACGCCATTACCTGATATAGCATTAAGGTATGAAGGCAAAGTTGAAGTTAACGTTTTACCTTCACCCGTTCGCATTTCAGCAATTTCACCTTGATGCAAAACTTGCCCGCCAAGCATTTGCACGTCGAAATGACGCATACCATAGACTCGTTTACTCGCTTCACGCACCACTGCAAAGGCTTCGACCATGATGTCTTCTGTGGTCTGTCCTTTGTCTAAGCGTTGTTTGAATTCGTTAGTTTTGTCTTTAAGCTGTTCGTCAGTTAAGGCTGCGTATTCAGCTTCTAGCTGATTAATAAGGACAACAGATTTGCCCAGTTTTTTTATAGTCCGGTCGTTACGGCTGCCGAACATTTTGGTGAAGATACTAGAAAACATTGATTTACAGCTTCCAATCTAAATAATTAATAATTTTATTTGTGCATAAATTACCAAGAATTTATGAACAACCCTGTACTAAATAAAACAATCGGCTCAAAGAAGCCGATTGTCGATAAAGAATTTTTATGCGGGCAAAATCAGGAACCCTTCCTGTATACATAAGGTAACGGATCTTGCGGTTTCCCTTTGAGTATTACTTCATAATGCACATGGGGCCCAGTAGAACGACCTGTGCTGCCCATTACTGCGATACTTTGCCCTTTAGTCACTACATCACCAATCTTGACATTAACTTTTTTATTGTGCCCGTAACGTGTAACAAGACCATCACCATGATCAATTTCAACTAACTCGCCGTAACCATAACGACTTCCTGACCAGGTGATAATACCTGCTCCAGTTGAGAGAACGGGTTCACCTTCTTTTCCAGCAAAATCGAGTCCTTTGTGCATGGCGGGCAAGCCATTAAATGGGTCTTTACGGATACCGTAGTATGAAGATAACCACCCAGAAGATATAGGTTTACCCTCTAATCTACTCTCTTGATTTATATGGTGACTTAACATGATAGATTCAAGTACGTTTAGTTCTTGAGCTTTTCTCTGAATTTTTTCAAGCATGCTAGACATCTTTGACAGCAGCGCATCTTCTACTTGAAACTCAACTGGGATGCTATTCAAAGGACCACCCATGCTAGGCATTTGATTAAAACTGAATTCAGCAGGATTGAGCTTCGCTTGCTGAACTAACCTTGACCCTAATACATTTAAGCGTAGAACTTGACTCTGCATATCCGCTAACTTAAACATTATACCTGTCATACGTTGCTCGGTATTTCTTTTGAGTACACTGACTTCATTGGCCTGTTCATCTAGACCTGTTTTAGCATACTGGATCCTAGCAATGTTTTCTTCTGGAGAATGGGTTGAGCGGCTGGAAACAAGAAAAAAGCCGCTAATAGCTAACAATGCCAACAGCAATTTTTGTTTATTTATGTTTATTACAAAACGCGCTTTATTACTTCTAAAGAGTAACGTTAATTTCATTTCTATTGACTACCTTTTCAACATGGACTCAATACAACGTTAATTTTAATTCACATAAACAAAAACTATCAGCTCTTCAGCGTATACCTGTCGCTCATTCCGTTGATTTTTTATACGTTTTCATCATGCCGTTCGGAATAATGTAGACGAGCTTTAATCAAATGTGTAGATGGTTAAATTCAAGAATTGTTGTTCGTAATTCAGAGTATCATACAGCTGAACCAAATATTGCTGATAACTACGAAAATATTTTTCGACTAGTTAAATTGAACCAATAAAAGGATTAGTTTGTTAGTAGTGCTGATGCAAAACAGATAGGCATTTCTTCTGGTGTGTCATAACAAATAAATTCCCAACATTCTTTATTCTGCAACAATGCGTTAAGCAATTTATTGTTCAAACCATGGCCTGTTTTGTAAGCCACCAGCTCACCAATAATACTGTGCCCACCTAGATACAAGTCACCAATTGCATCAAGTATCTTGTGCTTTAGAAACTCATCAGCGTAGCGTAAACCTTCAGGGTTAAGGACACGATATTCGTCTAACGCCACAGCATTTTCCATGCTTCCACCCAATGCTAAATTGTGTGAATTCATATATTCAAGATCTTTCATAAAACCGAATGTACGCGCTCTGCTTACTTCATCTACATAAGACGAGGAATCAAAATCTAACACCATATGCTGACGAGTTTGACTGATCACTGGGTGCTCAAAATCAATCCTAAAGTCAACCCTAAAGCCATCATGTGGCCGGAGTTCGGCCCATTTATCGCCATCTTCGACTTTAATAGCTTTGTTTATCTTAATAAACTTTTTAGGCGCATTAATCTCTTCAATACCTGCTGATTGCAACAAAAAGATGAAAGGACTCGCACTACCATCCATGATGGGCAACTCGTCGCTATCAACCTCTACTAGAATGTTGTCTATACCTAAACCAGCTAAAGCAGAAGCTAAATGTTCGACAGTTGAAATTTTCGCACCGTCGGCGTTACTGATGCATGTGCATAACATAGTATCGCCTACAGCATCTGCGCGAGCAGGAATATCTGCATGAGGCTCAAGATCAACGCGACGAAATACAATACCCGTATTCGCTGGCGCTGGCCGGAGAGTCATAGTGACCTTGTCACCTTTATGCAGACCAATTCCTGTCTCTTGTACAGATTGTTTTATGGTGCGTTGTTTGATCATAACCTTTAGCTCAATAGCTTTATGGAATAAAAAGCGGCACACATAGTATTAAATATACTTTACATTGTCAAAAAACTGTCACATTTAATAGCGTAACCAATATTTGCAGTCACTGAGACAGGCTTTTTACCACATAATTCACTTTAATATCCTAATCTGCCTGTTTGCGTAAAAATGCTGGAATATCTAAATATTCCAAATCATTCCCTTGCTCAGGTTTTTCATCGCGTTCAATTGCTTTTGAAGATTCTGGCATCTGGCTAGCGCTCGGCATCGCGTGCGATCCTCCGTTAGCCTGCAATTTAAACTCATTGCTATCAGGAATAACCTTGCTTGTTCTATTAGACACTAAAGAAATATCTGGTTTCTTTTCAGCACCAATACCGGTTGCCACAACTGTAACGCGCAACTCATCAGTCATTTCCATATCGATAACAGTACCCACAACCACAGTCGCATTTTCAGATGCAAACGCTTTAACAGCATTACCTACAGTTTCAAATTCATCAATAGAAAAATCAGGGCCAGCAGTAATATTCACCAAAATACCTCTAGCACCAGACAAATCGATATCTTCTAAAAGAGGACAAGCAATGGCGCTTTCTGAGGCTTCTTCTGCACGATCCTCACCAGATGCGCTGCCGTGTCCCATCATAGCGGTACCCATTTCTGACATAACAGTTCGTACGTCAGCGAAATCCACGTTGATCAAACCTGGACGCGTAATCAGTTCTGCAATGCCTTGTACCGCACCACTTAAAATATCGTTGGCAGCGCTAAAAGCTTGCAGTAATGGTGTTCCTTTCCCCATCACTTTAAGTAATTTTTCATTGGGAATTGTGATCAATGAATCAACGTATTTTGACAATTCTTCAATGCCTTGCTCAGCAAAATCTGTGCGTTTTCGGCCTTCAAATGGGAAAGGTTTAGTTACTACCGCAACCGTTAAAATACCTAGTTCTTTCGCTATCTTGGCCACTTCTGGTGCTGCACCGGTACCTGTACCACCACCCATACCAGCAGTGATAAATACCATGTCAGCACCTTCAAGTGACTGACGTATAGTTTCTCTATCTTCTTCTGCTGCTTGGCGGCCTATATTTGGGTTAGCACCTGCACCTAACCCCTTGGTCACACCAGAACCAATTTGTAACGTCACGTTTGCAGAAGAACTGCGCAACACTTGGGCGTCGGTATTGATGGCGATAAACTCAACCCCTTCAATATTTTGTGCCACCATGTGCTCTATTGCATTCCCTCCACCGCCACCAACGCCAATAACCTTAATGACCGCTTCTTCGCTATGACTATCCATCAACTCAAACATTTTTACTCTCCGGTTTGTACATAAAAGCAGCGAGGTCTTCATCCTTGCCTGCTGCTCATTTTTTATCGTTTAAAAATATGTGCCAAGATCAACACTTAGAACTCACCTTTAAACCAACTTTGAATTTGTTGCCATATTCCGTTGTTTGCCTTATTTTTTAAAGCTAACTGACTGATGACATGTTCTTTTCCGTATTGCAGTAAACCTACGGCAGTCGCAAATTTTGCACCTTCGACATATTCAGATAACCCCTTCATTCCTAAGGGTTCACCTACACGGACCGGCATTTGGAAAATTTCTTCTGCAAATTCAACCGCACCTTCCATTTTTGATGTACCGCCTGTTAATACTATGCCAGCAGCAATTTGTTCTTCTAATCCACTGCATCGAATTTCATCGTGCACCAGTTCAAACAACTCTTGATAACGAGGCTCAATGACCTCTGCTAATGTATGCCTAGACATAGCTCTGGATGGCCTACCGCCAACACTATGCACTTCAATATTCTCTTCCATGCTAACCATATCTTTTAAAGCACAAGCATGCTTAATTTTTATCTCTTCAGCATGGCTAATAGGTGTTCGAAAAATTTTCGCAATATCACTGGTAATTTGATTACCTGCTGCAGGAATAACCGCAGTATGCCGAATAGCACCATCGGTGTAGATAACCATATCGATAGTGCCACCACCGATATCCACAACACACACACCTAATTCTTTTTCATCATCGGTTAAAACGGCATAACTAGAAGCCAGAGCCGAAAATATTAGTTGGTCAGCGGTGAGTTCACAGCGTTCTACACATTTAACTAAATTTTTGGCCATGTCATCGGCACAAGTAATAATATGCGCCTTTGCTTCCATTCTGACGCCTGACATACCAATAGGATTTTTAATACCTTCTTGTACATCAATCGTAAATTCTTGAGGCAATACATGTAATAAGCGACGTTCGGCAGCAATGGGCACAGACCTTGCGGCGTGAACTACATTGTCTACATCTTCTTGTGTTACTTCCTGGTTATTAATCGGTACCATGCCACTTTCGTTCTGGCACTTCACATGACGACCTGAAATCGCCATAAACACTGATGATACGCTGCAGTCTGCCATTAACTCCATTTCATGCACAGCGCGTTTAACAGATTGCACAACAAGATTGAGGTCATTCACGCCTCCTTTATCCATGCCTTTAGACGCATGGCAGCCAACCCCTACAATACTAATAGAGTCGTCATCTAACAGCTCACCAACCACAGCTTTAACATTACTGGTGCCTATGTCTAAGCCAACAATTAGCTTTCTTTCTGTACCCTTAGACATATTGACCCACTTTCATAATTATCACACTCATCGCACTCATCGCACTCACGTTAATTTAATCTCTTTTTAAGCCGTTATTATGGTGGTTTTACTTATGCGGCTTGGCTTATGTTCCTGTAACAGATGTTTTCCAGCCTACCGCTAAACCTGTGTCGTAACGCAAATCGACATAATCCACTTGTCTTTCTTGCTTTGAAATAAGTGGTAATAAATCCACAAATCGCTGTAGCCGGTTAATAAACTCAGTTCGCCCCAAATTAAGCTTTATGCCGTTATTTAATTGCACATTCCAAGCAAAACGTTCGCTTAAAAACATTTCCACAATATACAAATTTGTCGTTTCTAATAACGACTGCATATTTCGGTACCCCTGCAATGCTATTTGTTCGCTTCCACCGGGTCCGTATAAAGATGGCAACGTTACTATAGGATCTAGATCCGCACTGTTAATCTGCGCGTCGAATGCATCACCATGTTTATTCAGCAACATATCGCCGTTCCAGATAGCCGATGGCTGTTGCTCAACCACAAATATTTCTAAACCACTAGGCCAGCGTTTTCTTACCGACGCTCTGTATACCCAGGGCAAAGCTTCAATTGTTTGATGAGTTTGATTAACATCTAGTTCAAAAAAGCTGCCAGACTGTGTTTGTTTAACTAACATTTGTATCTGTCGAACATCAATAAATATTTTGTCTCCAGAGACAATAATATCTTGCACTGGCGCCTGCTGTTCATCTTCCAGCCAAGCGTTCAGTTTGATCAGCGCGAAAGCCAACAGCACCAACAAACAGATAAAAAACGCTAACCCAATATAAAAATCAGAACTCTTACGCGGTTTATCCAGTGCTTGAAATTCACTCATCTGCACATATCGGTTGTCTCAAGCACAGCTAACGACAACTCATCAAAGCTCATTCCCGATCGTTTTGCTGCCAACGGTACTAGACTTTTTTCTGTCATGCCCGGCACAGTATTCGCTTCTAACAAATAAAAACGTCCTAACTTATCCTGCATAAAATCTATACGTCCCCAACCTGAGCCATCCAATGCCTGATATGCTTTAATGGCTAAATCACCCAGCATAACTTCTAGCTCGTTAGATAAGCCACTAGGACAACGATATACGGTGCTATCCGATTGGTATTTTGCTGTGTAGTCATAAAAAATACGAGGAGTGGACATGCTAATAGATGGCAACGCTTTGCCACTCAATATACTAACGGTATATTCAGTGCCATCAACGAACTGCTCTATCAAGACTTGATCATCATATTTAAATGCGTCTTGAATAGCCGTTTCTAGTTGCAGCGCACTATTTACTCTAGCCATACCTATGCTAGACCCCTCCTGCGCAGGTTTAACCATCACCTCATTGTCAAGTTTCGACATTATAGCCCCGCATGATCGCGCATCAAAGCTTCTTTTATCGGCTATTATATAGTTTGCTGTGGGTAGTCCTAAACTCTGCCACACTTGTTTACTGCGGATTTTATCCATACATAACGCAGAGCCGAGTACACCCGAACCGGAATAAGGTAAATTAAGTTGCTGTAAAGCCCCCTGTAATGAACCATCTTCACCGCCTCGGCCATGTAACATGATGACGACACGCTCAAATTTTTCTGCCATTAACTGAGTTAAGGGTTGTTCTGCAGGGTCAAAAGCGTGCGCATCTATTCCCATATTAAGCAGTCCTTGCAATACTGCTTTGCCTGAATTTAGAGACACGTCTCTTTCTGCCGAAGAGCCACCAAACATGACGGCGACTTTTCCGAAATTCTTAAGGTTAAGCTTAGGACTAGGATCAAAGGGGATTATCTGCGGCTCAGTCACAGCTCAAACCCTTTGCTTAATAATGCTGGTTCTAATTGGCTTGTTTGTAAAAACTGGGCGATTTGACCTATATTTCCTGCCCCTTGAGTCATAACAATATCTTGATCGTTTAGGCTTTCAGCTAATAATTTTGGAAGTTCAGAAATATCTGACACGTAAATAGGTTCAAGTTGCCCACGCTGACGAATTGAACGGCATAAAGAACGACTATCTGCACCATCAATTGCCTCTTCGCCGGCAGAGTATACTTCGAGTAATAACAGCACATCAACCTGCGATAACACTTTTACAAAGTCTTCGTATAAGTCACGTGTCCGAGTAAAACGATGAGGTTGATAGGCCATGACTAAGCGTCTATCTGGCCAGTTGTTTCTGGCTACAGATATAGTTGCTGCAACTTCTGTTGGGTGATGACCATAGTCATCTACCAAAATAGCTTGGCCCTTGGAAGTTGCATAGTCACCCAAAAACTCGAAACGTCTTCCAATACCTGAAAACTCACTTAATGCTTTGACTATGTATTCGTCTTCTAACCCTTCATCACTAGCAACTGCGATGGCTGCCAAAGAATTCAGTACATTATGCTGCCCAGGAAGATTAACCGTGACGGCCAGTGGTGGTAAGTTTTCTCGCAATACGTTAAACGTGCTTTGATTAAAACCTAATTCGATACTCACAGCACGCACATCAGCTTGCTCAGACACACCATAAGTTAAATATTTACGACCAATGCGGGGTAACAATTTTTGAATAACAGGATCATCGATACACAGCACAGCTAAGCCGTAAAAAGGCAAGTTGTGCAGAAAATCAATATAGGTGTCCTGCATCTTCTGAAAATCACCTTGATAGGTTTCCATATGATCAGCTTCGATATTTGTTATTACTGACACCATCGGCTGCAGGTGCACAAAAGACGCATCACTTTCATCTGCTTCGGCTATAAGATATTGACTATCACCTAATCTAGCATTAGTACCTGCGCTATTTAACAAGCCACCAATCACAAAAGTAGGGTCAAGTTTCGCCTCAGCAAAAATAGTTGAAATTAGGCTGGTCGTTGTTGTTTTTCCATGGGTGCCTGCTATGGCAATCCCGTGTCGAAAACGCATCAACTCGGCTAACATTTCTGCTCGACGTATTACTGGAATACGTTTTTCATTCGCTGCACTTATTTCTGGATTGGAATGGTCAATTGCACTGGATACCACTACCACGTTTGCTCGTTCAATATTGCTCGCAAGATGCCCTAAATAAATGGTTGCACCCAAACTCTGTAACCTATCTGTCATGCCGTTTGTCTGACGATCAGAGCCAGAAATAGCATAACCTTCGTTAAGCAACACTTCTGCAATGCCGCCCATGCCTGCGCCACCAATACCCACAAAATGGATATGCTTAATTCTTCGCATCTCAGGCACGTGGTAATGGGTTGGGTTATCTATCTTCATGCTGCTTGCTCACTTAATTCGATACAACAATGCGCGACTGCTTTAGCGGCATCTAAACGGGCTGCGGTTTTACTGCGTTTACCCATTTCTATTAATGTCTGCGGGTATAACACATGTTTTTGTAACAATTGCTGCAATCTATGTGCTGTCAGCTCACTTTGAGGTAATAAATATGCAGCTTGCATATCAACTAAAGTTTGCGCATTCTTTGTTTGATGATCGTCTACCGCATGTGGAAGGGGAACAAATATCGCTGTTACGCCAACTGCAGATACTTCTGCCACCGTTAAAGCACCCGCACGGCATATAATCAGATCAGCCCAAGCATATGCAGCGGGCATATCATCGATAAACTCGATAATGTGATAAGAGTTTGGCTCAATATCTTGCTGGGCATAAGTTTGTTGCACCGTGTCTAAATGCCCTGCCCCAGTTTGATGACGCACATTTATCTGTGTCATATCTGCCAATGCTAAAGGCACGGTTTCATTTAACACTTGCGCACCTAAGCTACCTCCGACCACAAGCAGATTCAGCGGTAAATCAACACTACTTTTAACCGGTAATTCTGCAAACTCTCGACGCACTGGATTGCCTACCCAAAAATATTTATTACTTTGGTCTAATATCTGTGCTGGAAAGGTATTATCAAATCCAGTTAAGACCTTTTTAGCAATACGTGACAACAGTCTATTGGTTAACCCAGGCACTGCATTTTGCTCATGTAAAATTAAAGGCAAACGATTTAAACAAGTAGCTACACCGCCAGGCCCACTGGCAAAACCACCCATACCGATCACCACATGTGGTTGAAACTTTTTTATCACCTGATGCGCTTGTAAGGTTGCTTTAATTATTTTAAAGGGTGCCAATAATAAAGTAACCAGTCCATTTTGACGCACACCTACTACATCAATAAAACTGATGGGATAACCCGCTTTCGGGACTATCTGAGCTTCCATCCGGCCAGATGTACCCAACCAATGAATTTCCCAGTTTTGTGCAGTCAGTTCAGCAGCGACCGCTAAACCCGGGAAAACATGCCCCCCAGTACCACCGGCCATCACAAGTAAACGTTTAGTCATGGACATCCCCAGATTTTGTACTGGCTGAGGACTCTAACTGTGCATCTTCAATCACATCCTCAATAACCATGTTGACTTTTTGTTTAGCTTTTTTGGCTAATGTTATTTTTTTACTTTTAGCCGCGCTTGATTTATTGATCGCTTGAATACCATCTACACGCATTTCAAAATCGATGCGTACTAAAATAGCCACTGCTACCGACATAACTATCAAGCTTGAACCACCATAACTTAGCAATGGAAAAGTGAGTCCTTTAGTAGGTAACACACCTGCACTAGCACCTACATTGACTGCTGTTTGTATACTGAACCATATACCAATTGAATAAGCTAAATAAGCATCAAAAGGACGCTCTTTACGTAATGCTAAATTACCCATTGTCATGGCTTTCATAACAATAACCAGCATGATTACCAAAACTGTTAATACCCCTGCGAAACCTAATTCTTCGGCCAAGATAGCCATGATAAAATCGGTATGAGCTTCTGGTAAGTATTCAAGTTTTTGTAAACTATTGCCTAAACCTTGCCCGAATACATCACCGCGACCGTAAGCCATCAATGATTGGGTTAACTGATAACCACTTCCAAAGGGGTCGGCCCACGGGTCTAAGAAAGAGGTAATACGTCTTACTCGATATTCTTTAAAGACAATGAGTAACACCACTGCCAAAGTACCAGTAATCGCCAAACTGAAAAATTGCCAAAGCTTAGCGCCTGCTAAAAACAATAAACCAATAGTGGTAAAAAGCATGACAACAACTGTGCCTAAGTCGGGCTGTAAAAGGAGTAATAAAGCAAGGGCAAAAAACACCACTAAAGGTTTGATAAAACCCTTTATATTATCTGTTACTTCCTCGTACCGGCGAACCAAGTATCCAGATAAATAACAAAAGAAAAACAACTTGGCAGGCTCTGCAGCTTGAATAGTGATAGGACCAACTACCAACCATCGAGTGCTACCATTCACACTTCGGCCTAATACTAATACACTGATCAATAACACCACAGCTAACAGCAACAACCACACATTACTCATACGCCACCAGCGCATAGGTATTTGCATTACTATCAAAGCAGTAAACATGGCTAACACAACATAAATACCATGACGAATAGCAAAATGAAATGGGTTGCCAAATAACCTATCTGCTACTGGCATTGAGGCTGAAGTCACCACCACTAGGCCTATTGATAACAAGGCAATCGCCAAGAGTACTAGTGAGTGGTCATATGGTTGGATATCAGCTTTGATGGGTGCCGATGTATTATCGTGCTTAGACACAAATAATTGCCTAAGTGTACTGACCTTGTTTTCAATTAATGCGCTCATGCGGCTAGTTCCTTAACCGCTTTAGCGAAGCAATCGCCTCTTTGCTGATAACTAACAAACATATCTAAACTGGCGCAAGCTGGTGAAAGTAACACAATATCACCTACCTGACTGTGTTTAGCCGCCATAAATACAGCTTCTTGAATAGACTGCACTTTTATATTTCTGGGGTGTAAACAAGCCAACTTATCTCCATCTTTACCTAAGGTAATAAGTAAGCTAACAGATTGATTTAAACATTCGGTCATCACAGAAAAATTGGCGCCTTTTCCCTCGCCACCGGCAATCAGTATTAACTTGCCTTTAATGTTGGAAACCAGACCATTAATAGCGGCCAAAGTAGCGCCAACATTGGTCGCTTTAGAATCATTAATCCAGCGCACATCATTAAACATAGATACAGTTTGACACCTGTGTGGCAAGCCACCAAATTTTTGCGCACCTTGTCGAATACTGTGATCGTCTATGCCAAAAGCTTTAGCTAAAGCAGCGGCAGCTTGAATGTTTAACATGTTGTGAGCGCCAACCAATAAACAACTCTTACTGTCTAAAAAAGGCTTACCGTCTAACAATATATAAGCATTGGCATTATCCCAAGAAAAGCCAAGGCTACTTTCAGATAGTCCATAACTCATGGTCGCCTTGCTATTCTCTGGATAAGATAATATGTCATCCCTATTGAAGACCATAAATTGGCAATATTGATACACTTTCAGTTTGATCTGGTTATAGGTTGTCAAGTCCCCGTGCCGGTCTAAATGATCCTCGGTAATATTTAATACTGTCGCCACTAGTGGCATCAATGAGAAAGTTGTTTCTAGTTGAAAACTGGATAATTCAAGCACAATGACATCGGCTGATTGCTCTAACAAGTCCAGAACAGGCACTCCAACATTGCCTCCCATCAATACCTCTTTACCCGCTGCTTTACACATATCAACAACTAAATGAGTGACAGTTGATTTACCGTTAGAGCCGGTAATAGCTATCACAGGGCATTGATTAAACTGTGCAAATAACTCTATATCACCTATCACGTGCACATCAGATTTAATCGCTTTTTGAATAGCCGGAGTATTTAAATCAACACCCGGGCTCAACACGATTAGATCCGCTTTAATTAACTTACTAGCATTAAATTCGCCTAAAAACAGCGGGATATCTAGGCTAAGTGTTAGTTCACTACGACTATCCATCGCAATCACTTTAGCGCCTTTAGTTAATAAAAAACGCACGCAAGATAGACCCGTAAGGCCCATTCCTACTACAACGATATTTTTATTAACTAAAGTAAACATTTTCACTTTTATTCGCTCTTTCTTTAACGTAATTAACGGAGTTTTAAGGTCGCGAGACCCACTAACACTAACATCAATGAAATAATCCAAAAACGTACAATAACGCGTGGTTCAGGCCAGCCTTTAAGTTCGTAATGATGATGTATTGGCGCCATTCTAAAAATACGTTTGCCTCGTAATTTGAATGACCCAACTTGCAAAATAACCGACAAGGTTTCGATCACAAAAATACCGCCCATAATAAACAAAACAATTTCTTGGCGAACCAGTACCGCCAGTATTCCTAACGTTCCACCTAATGCCAAAGAACCCACATCGCCCATAAATACTTGAGCTGGATAAGTGTTGAACCACAAAAATCCTAAACCAGCGCCGACTATAGCCGTACATACAATGACTAACTCACTGGTAAGTGGTAAATAAGGGATATGTAAATAAGCAGAAAAATTAATATTACCTGTCACGTAGGCAAATATGGCAAAAGCCCCTGCCACTAAAACAACGGGTACAATTGCAAGCCCATCCAAACCGTCAGTTAGGTTTACTGCGTTACTTGTACCCACAATGACGAAGTAGGTAACCACCATAAATAATAGGCCCATTTGCGGCATTACGTCTTTAAAAAATGGCACAAGCAAAGCTGTTTCAGCTGGATTTTGTTGGTTTGAATACAAGTAAAGCGCTACGGCAATCGCAATCATCGACTGCCAAAAATATTTCCATCGCGCAATTAAACCTTTAGCATCTTTTCGAATAACTTTTCGGTAGTCATCGACAAAACCTATGGCACCGAAACTAACCAAAACAAATAAGGTGACCCACACATACCTATTGGTTAAGTCGCTCCACAACAAAACACTAGACACAATAGCAGCTAAAATAAGTAAACCACCCATAGTGGGGGTGCCTGATTTCGCTAAATGGGATTCTGGACCATCATCACGTATAGTTTGGCCAATTTGCATACGCTGCAACCAACGGATCATCTTTGGTCCAATAATCACGGCAATTAACAAAGCGGTTAAGGTACTTAAAATAGCCCGTAACGTTAAGTACGAAAAAACCCGAAAACCAGTATCAAACTGCTGCAGCCAATCTGCAAACCAAATCAGCATACAGATTGCTCCCTAAACCTTTCAAACTTTCCCAATGGAGATTCCTCTAACGCCTTAACGACTAACTCCATACGAGCACTGCGAGAACCTTTAACTAAAATGCTAATGTCACATTTTTCAGATAATGTTTTTTGGTTAATATACTCAATCATTTGCTCTAAACGGCTAAAATGATGTCCTTGCTCGGCAAACACATCACTAGCACTTTGGCTTAACACACCCAAGGTATACAGTTTATCTATACCTTTTTGTTTGGCATATTCCCCCACTTGTTCGTGGTAATAACGCGCTTTTTCGCCTAGTTCAGCCATATCCCCGAGTACTAATATTTTTATTCCAGCAAAGCTAGATAACAAATCGATGGCAGCATTCACTGAACCTACATTTGCATTGTAAGTATCATCTAAAATTCTCACTTGTTTAGTCAGTTGTTTGACATGAAGACGGCCCGGGACATGTGGCATAAAACGCAGACCTTCTTGCACATCTTGAAGCGTTGCCCCCACTTGTAGTGCCAATGATGCAGCGACTAAAGCGTTGCTGACGTTATGCACACCGGGCAAAGATAGGTTAATAGCGATGCTTGCATTAGGTGTGACTAGTTGAAATTGCGCACAACCGTCAAGGCCAAGAGTGATATCCTGTGCGTACACATCCGCTTGTTTTTCAACAGAGAAGGTTTGCACGTTATGATTGTTAAGTTTGCTCAACCAAAATTTGGAAAATTGACTGTCTGCATTAACGACTGCTACACCTTCTTTTTCAGATAATCCTTGAAATATTTCACTTTTTGCTCTAGCTACCCCAAGCAAACTACCAAAACCTTCTAGGTGCGCGGCATCGGCGTTTATAATAGTTGCTACATCTGGTTTGACTAAATTAGTCATATAAGCGATTTCACCCAAATGATTGGCTCCCATTTCAATCACTGCAAACTCGTGTTGTTGCTCTAATCTGAGTAACGTCATAGGCACACCCAGTTCATTGTTGAAATTGCCAGCAGTCGCCAACACTTTACCACGACGAGACAAGATAGCCGCCGTCATTTCTCTGACAGTTGTTTTACCGCTACTACCGGTAATAGCCACGGTTTTAGGTGCAGCTTTCGCTTTCACCGCCGCTCCTAATAACCCTAAAGCTAAAGTGGTATCTTCAACCAATATACACGGAAGACAGGTATCAACTTTACGAGATAAGATTAGTGCAATAGCCCCTATTTGTTGTGCTTGTTTCACGAACTTATGCCCATCAAAGTTTGGGCCTTCTAATGCCAAAAATAAATCAGTTGGCAAAATACTCCTAGTATCAGTACTCACACCTTCGATAACCAAATCCTGTGTTTGCTGAGCTATTAGTTGCCCATTAACCTGTTCTGCCACCCAAGATAGTAAAACCGGGATCATATTATTTTTCCCTCTTGAAAAAGTGCAACAAATTGACGTTCATCATAAACCAGCGTTTGATTTCCAATAATTTGGTAGTTTTCGTGACCTTTACCTGCAACCAAGATCATATCACCTGAAGAAGCCATAGCAGCCGCCGCTTTAATCGCAGTTTTTCGATCATGTTCAATAAGAACCTGCTCTGGATTTATACAGCCTGATAAAATGTCATTAATAATGTCTTGAGGGTTTTCACTGCGCACGTTGTCATCAGTTAAGATGACAAGGTCGGATAAACGTTCTGCAATTTCGCCCATCAACGAACGTTTGCCCACGTCGCGATCACCACCACAACCAAACACACAGATTAATTTTCCATGGCAGTGTTGTTTACTCGCTAACAAAGCTTTGTCTAAAGCGTCGGGGGTGTGAGCATAATCTACTACTATAGTAGCGTAGCCTTGACGTTTATATAACTCCATCCTTCCAGCGACTGGTTTAAGCTTCTGTACGATATAAGTAATCTGTTTTAGGCTTTTGCCTAAACAAAATTGAGTACAGATAGCGGCTAAAACATTAGCAACGTTGAATTCTGCCAGTAATGACAGGCGCAGTTCGCAGTCTCCCCAAGAAGATTGCAACGAAAGTGCAATACCTTCAGCGGTATATCGTACATTGTTCGCCACGCAATATTGGTAGCCACTAGGTATATCAATATTACTTGTGTTGTGTCCGTAGAGCACAACACAAGTGGTTTCAGGTATGTTCAGCAACCAATTTTTATGTTCAGGATCATTGATGTTAATTACGGCATAAGCCAATTCGGGTTGCCACAACAATAGTCTTTTTGCCGCAGCGTATTCGGCCATTGAGCCATGATAATCAAGATGATCACGGCTTAGATTGGTAAAGACTGCAACATCAACTTTAACGGCTTTAATACGATGTTGTACTAAAGCATGTGACGATGCCTCTAGCGCAACTTGGCATGCCCCTTCAGCAATAAATCCAGCCAATAAACGCTGCATACTGATAGCGTCTGGTGTCGTGTTAATGGTGTTGTTTATGGGCTGAGAATCAGAATGCGATGAGTACATACCTGCACCTAACGTACCGATATAAGCTGCTTGTTCTCCCATCAAAACCGCTAACTGACTGGTTAACTGCACAGTAGAAGTTTTACCATTTGTGCCAGTTACTGCCACCACAGACATCAAATTCGCTGGAAACTGATAAAAGTGTCCAGCTAATTCTGAAAGTTTTTGAGGTAGTTGATAAAAAGATATAATGATACTTTGTTCACGCATTTCTACATGACCATGGCTAGCGATATCGTCACACTGCGCCACTATCACTTTGGCACCTAGACTGACCGCTTGCGGAATAAAGTCACGCCCATCCAGTGCGTGTCCACCAATCGCAATAAATGCTTTGTGAATAGCCACGTCTCTGCTGTCTAAAACCAAGTCACTGATCATGATATCTGGTGCATCGATACCGAAATGAACTAATAAGGCTTTTAAACTCTGATCAAACGCCTGAGGAAATTGTTTATTGATGCTTACCAAATCAGCCTGCATTGTCAGCCTCCTTGTTAACTTCAACAACTGAGCTTGCCAATGACGAAACAGACTTATCATCAGGTGGCACATTTAACATTTGTAAACTGGCAGCCATGATCTTAGCAAAAACCGGGGCGGCTGTTTGTCCTGCATAATAAAGCTCACCTTTCGGCTCATTAATTAAAATAACCACAGCTAATTGCGGGTCAGAAACTGGGGCAACGCCGGCAAAAATATTGACGTATTCTTCACCATAACCATTCGTCACTGCTTTACGACTAGTACCTGTTTTCCCCGCAACGCGATAGCCTGGCACTTGCGCTTTTTCTGCTGAACCATTGTGTTCAGTTACACTTTCCATCATATGCAATATTTGTTGTGTTGATTGGGCGCTGATTACGCGTTCACTTTCAACTGGCGTGTCTGTTTTAATAATGCTTAATGGACGGCGTATGCCACCGTCGCCTAAAATGCTGTACATGCGAGCAAGTTGCAAAGCGGTGACCGAAATACCGTAACCGAAAGATAAGGTAGATAATTCAAAGTCAGACCAACGCGCACTCTCATTAAATATGCCATTGGTTTCGCCAAGCAAGTTAGCACCACTATCACTCATTAAACCGACGTTGTAATACATATCTAAAAAAAATTCTTTAGGCACAGACAAAGCTAGTTTTGAGATACCCATATTGCTGGATTTTCGAATAATGTCGGTTAAATCAATTTCACCATAATTTCTAGGGTCTCTAACAATATTGCCACCCAAATGCATCCAACCTGGTGAAGTATCAATCAAAGAGTCTACTTGTGCAGATCCAAATTCTAAAGCACTCAACACTGCCAGAGGTTTAACTGATGAACCGGGTTCGTATGCATCGGTTACCGCACGATTTCGGATTCTGTGTGCGGATACTCCAGATCTATTGTTTGGGTTAAAAGATGGGCTATTGACCAAGGCAAGAATTTCACCTGTATTCACCGCGACAACTACAGCCGAACCAGAGGTCGCCTTGTAATATTGAACAGCCTGTTTTAACTCTTTATAAGCCAAAGTTTGAATCCGCTGATCGATGGTTAATTGAATATTTTGAGGCTTTTTGCCTTCTTCAAACTCAATCAACTCGACCATTCTTCCTTTACCGTCACGACGAATTTTTCTAGAGCCGTGTGCCCCAGACAACCATTTGTCGTATAACTTTTCGACACCTTCTATGCCAGTATCGTCAACGTTTGTGAAGCCAACAACGTGAGCTGATACTTCACCACTTGGATAATAACGTCTTGATTCATCTCGAAGATAAATTCCAACCAGTTTAAGTTCTTCGACATATTCGGCCATCGCATGGGAAACTTGACGTTGCACGTACACAAAACGTTTTTCTGGATTACTGACTTTTTCTTTAAGCTCAACCAAATTCTGACCTAATACTTCAGCCAATGCCTGCCAACGTTTATTGTCTTCGTATTGCTTAGCTTTCAAATCAAAGCTAGGGTCTTGCTTCGCATTTTCTTGTGCTTTTTTTATGGCTTGAGCAATAGCTTTCGGATCAGCCCAGATTGCCCTAACTGGCACACTGACCGCCAATTGTTGACCATTTCTGTCAACAATCAAACCTCGATGTAATGGGTTAACACGAGTTCGCAAAGTGCGGTTGTCACCACGTTTTATTAGTACATCTGGCGATACAACTTGTATATATACAGCACGAAAACTCAGACCAACAAAAACCAATATAATGCCTGCCACCACCACTACAAAACGCCAATAAAGTAAACTTGGAGCAGTATTTATTTTTGCTTGACCGCTTCTACTCTTATTTTTTGTATTAGTACTGACTCGACTCATTTTATCCTCACTACCACTTCTTCGCTGGGTAAGGGACGGTGCATGTTGAGCTGACTTGTAACCATTGCCTCGATACGACTATGTTCAGTTAAAGCGCTTTGTTCTAGCACTAAATGACGCCACTCCACATCTAGCTGATCTTTCTCCTGCATCAAGCTTTCGATAGCAATCGACATTTGCCTATTATGATGGGCACTGAGAATAACTAACCCAGCACTAACTAATAGTGCTAGAAACAACAAAACCCGCACTGGATGGCGGGTTAAGTCAGCAGCTACAAAACTGAATAGATTAAAGTTTGTATTAGGAGCACTCATAACTTTTCGGCCACCCTCAACACTGAGCTTCGTGACCGTACATTTTGTTGTATTTCGGAAGCAGATGGCTTTATCGCTTTGCCGATAGGTTTCATCGCTTTTGCAGCGTCTATTTCCACCTGAAAGATAGGCATGCCATGAGGTACGTTTAAGCCTCGGCTTTGCTCGCGTATAAAACGTTTGACTAGGCGGTCTTCTAAAGAATGGAAACTAATTACGGTTAATCGACCTTGAGGCGATAAAGTATTTAAAGCCGCTTTTAAGCCTGTTTTGATTTCGTCTAACTCGCTGTTTACGTATATACGTATGGCTTGAAAACTGCGGGTAGCGGGGTGTTTATATTTATCTTTAACTGGTACAGCTAAATCAATAATCTCAGCCAATTGAGCCGTATCAGTAATAGGCGCAATTTGACGCGCGTTAACAATACCGTGAGCGATACGTTTACCAAACTTTTCTTCGCCAAATTCTTTGATAACCTGGGTGATATCTTGTTCTTCAGCGACTGCTAACCACTGGGCAGCACTTAATCCTCTGGTAGTGTCCATACGCATGTCTAGTGGGCCATTACGCATAAAACTAAAACCGCGCTCAGCTTCATCGAGCTGTGGCGAAGACACACCAAGATCCATTAGTATCCCGTCAATTTTGCCTACTAGACCCAACTCTTCAGCTACTGCTTGTAGTTCCGAAAAAGGTTTATGATGAATAGAGAAACGTGGATCATCTGCTAACGACTTGGCTGCTTCAATGGCACTGAGATCACGATCAATAGCGATTAGCTGACCGTTAGCTGATAAGGCTTTTAATATTTGTCTAGAGTGACCGCCGCGTCCGAAAGTCGCATCAATGTAGATGCCATCAGGCTTGATCGCTAAGCCGTCGATAGATTCTTTTAACAACACAGATAGATGTGAAATATCATTTTCCATTAAAGTGAGAAGTCCTGAAGTCGTTCAGTCAATTCAAAGTTAGCTTCTTGTTCAGTGGCTACGTCTATGTTAATTTGTTGTTGCCATATATCTGCATCCCAGATTTCAAACTTATTGAACTGGCCAACTAACATAATTTGTTTATCGAGCTTGGCATGTTGACGCAAAGGTGAGCCTAGTAAAAAACGCCCATTTTTGTCCATTTCTCCCTCACTGGCGTATCCTAACAATAAACGCTGTAATCTACGTTCGTGTTGATTCATACTTGATAAACGACTTAATTTGAGCTCAATCTCTTCCCATTCAGGAAGCGGATAAAGCAGCAAACAAGGTTGTTGGGTGTCGATAGTACAAACTAATTGTCCTTTACAATCATCCAACAAGGATTGCCTATACCGTGTGGGTATAGTCACTCGACCTTTGACATCTAGATTGATTGCATTAGCGCCGCGGAACATTATTCCCCTAACCTTTATTATTTTTATCTTTCGAAAATGAACATGTAAATACAACACGTATTAAAATCTGAATCTTAAATTTTTTGGGCCTTTGACGTCCCATCAGATCCACTTTGCACCACTTTTACCCACGTTACACAGTTTATGTACCACGTGTCTATCATGTCAAGGACTAAAAGGCGTGATTGATCGGTTTCTAGGCCTTGTCATCATTGGATTTAAAAAAGTATCTGAATTAGCGGAAAAAACCTGCGGACTGGCGCAATTTGGTAACGGTAAAAATAATAAGTATATAGTTTTTAATTGGAGGATTTCGGACAAAACAGGATAGGGCAAAATTTGATGTCTGACCCATTATTAGATGGAATACACACTTATAGTTAATATGGAGATAAAATCAGGCTATCAATGACTGATATAAATATTTAATTTAAACAATTTGCCAAGGCCATATAGAACCCAGTAGCATTTAATAAGTTTCAATATCAAATCATAACATTGATGCTCCTGTGCTTAAGATTAAATAATACTTACCTTATTTTCCCTAACAACAAAAATTAATCTTTAATTTTGCTTATTGTAATGTTGTTTATTAAAACATTTACATACCAAAACTCATTATTTTCGGCATGTAACGTTTTCACTTTGTAGAAGTCATTTACCAATTAAACTTTTAAAATTGAAGTTTAAGAAAAGTGGTGCTAAATTAACCTATTCGTTAAAATAAAATGACTAAATAATTCCTTATAATTGAATTTATATTCTGAGTATATCGAGATATTATGGTAGTACATTGTGTGTTTTCAGTGAGAAAAGGAGCTGTATGATTAAGTTCAAGCTATTTATCCCATCGATAATTGGGATCATGATTATGATTTTTGCTTATCATATGGAAACGACACTAGAATCTAATTTCGAAATTGATAAATATTTAGCATCAAAGATATCAACTTTAGTGGAACATCAGAAAATAGAAATTAAAGCGGAACAGCTAATTAATGTTTCATTTAATTCTTTACTAGAAAACAACCATTCATTGTTAATTAAAAGTATAGATTTAATTTGGGCAATAGGTTTTGCTTTTATGTTGTGGTTATTTCCATATCATGTTGTTTTACGCACCAAAAAACAGAACATAAAATAAGCGTTTCATCAAGGCAAAACACCTTGCTTTTAATTACTTGGGGGGCGTTTTGGCGGCTAAATTATTGCCTACTAAATGAGTGCTAGCCTGAAATACACAAACCATTAAGTTATGTTCCATCAATGCACCTAAAATGCTGTAGAAAAAACCAATATTTTAGCCCAACGAAAAGCTCATTTATATTGCCACATAATTCTTAGTATTTATTCCTCACCTAAACTTACTATCCTCGAGCAAAACGTTAGACAAAGTGGAGTTCTAGTAATAGTTCCTCAATACCTGTTTCTGTTTCAATTCACATAACTGGTTATGTTCTTAGTTTAAAAATATTATACTCAACATGCTTTGTTAAAAAGATGTTATCTAATAATTAAACATCTGAAATAATTGATTTTTTTATCTACACACCCAAAGGAACATCAAATGCCGCTAGAAAACTGCATTCTATCTATTGATCAAGGTACTACCTCTAGCAGAGCCATCGTTTTTGCTGCAGATTCGAGTATTGTTGCAACAGCACAACAAGAATTTCCCCAGTATTATCCAAATGATGGTTGGGTTGAACATGATCCAGAAGATATTTGGTCAACAACAGTCGATGTATGTGAGCAAGCCATTGCGCAAGCCACTGAGAAAGGTGCAAAAATTGCTGCCATTGGTGTCACTAACCAAAGAGAAACGACTTTGGTATGGGATAAAAAAACCGGTAAAACTATCTACAACGCCATAGTATGGCAAGACAGACGCACAGCTAAACAATGCAGAGCACTGCAAGATGCTGGGTATCTAACCGCAGTTCAGGAACGCACTGGGTTATTACTTGACCCTTATTTTTCTGCATCGAAGGTAGCTTGGATTTTAGATAATGTTGAAGGTGCAAGGCAAAAGGCCGAAGCTAACGAGTTAGCTTTTGGCACAGTAGACAGTTTTCTTATTTGGCGTTTAACCGGCGGCAAAGTGCATGCAACTGATGTCACTAATGCCAGTCGCACTAATTTATTCAACATTCATAGTTTGTGTTGGGACCAGACCTTACTCGACATATTTAATGTTCCCAAATCGATGTTACCCGAGGTGAAAGAATGCGCTGATGATTTTGGTCACACCCTAGAAGGAATGTTTAGCTACGCTATACCAATAGCAGGTGTAGCCGGTGACCAACAAGCAGCCAGTATTGGTCAATGTTGCTTTAATCAGGGTGATATCAAAAGCACCTATGGTACCGGTTGTTTTATGTTGCTCAATACGGGTGATAAAGCGCTAGTATCTAAAAACAAGCTACTTACGACTGTGGCTTACACGATTAAAGGTCAAACTCACTATGCCTTAGAAGGCTCAATATTTATTGCTGGTGCGGCGGTGCAATGGCTTAGAGATGGCTTAAAAATCATTGAAAATGCGTCTGAAACCGAAGCTATGGCTAAAAGCATTCCCGATGACCATGGTGTATTTTTGGTGCCCGCTTTTGCAGGCTTAGGCACACCCTACTGGGCACCTGATGCAAGAGGGGCAATATTTGGTTTAACTCGCGCCACCAGCAGTGCCCATTTAGCCCGAGCGGCGCTTGAGTCGGTGTGTCTGCAAACCTCAGATTTACTGAAAGCCATGAGTGAAGATGGTGTTAGCCCTGAGAAATTAAGGGTGGACGGCGGTATGGTAGCAAATAGCTGGGTTTGTCAATTTTTGGCGGGTGTTCTCAATGTGACGGTAGAGCGCCCTAAAGTTATGGAAACCACAGCATTAGGTGCCGCTTATTTAGCCGGTTTACAAGTGGGTATTTATCAATCAACTAACGAACTAGCCAGCATGAATCAAATTGATAGTCGCTTTGCACCTCAAATGGACACAACAAAACGACAAAAACTGCTTAAAGGCTGGGCAAGTGCCATCCAAAGTACACTAGGGTTTAAACCATGATCGACCAATCATCCTTTGGCAACATGCCAGACGGTGAATTAGTCGAACAATTTTGCCTAACCAATAACCATAATGTCAGTGTCGAAATTCTAAATCTAGGTGGGATTATTCGACGCTGGTTAATACCAAAAGATAAAAGTAATCGTATTGATATCGTCTTAGGCTTTGATACAGTGGATGAGTATTTATCTGACGACAGTTATTTAGGTGCGTTGATAGGTCGATATTCAAACCGCATCAACAATGGCAAATTTAGTTTGGCAGATATCGAATATCAAACTGATATCAACCTAGGCGATAACTGTTTGCATGGAGGTAACAAAGGGTTCAACAGCAAAGTATGGCAAAGCACAGTGCTATCTAGAGGCGATAATCCGTCGATTATGCTGCAGCTATCGAGCCCTAACTTTGATCAAGGTTTTCCTGGCACACTATCAGTTAAAGTGATTTATACGTTAACTGAGCAAAACGCCTTAAAAATAGAATATTTTGCCACGACCAAACAAACCACGTTGTACAACCCTACCAACCACAGTTACTTTAATTTGTCCGGACATAATAGTGGTTCGGTGAAAGCCCATCAAGTTCAAATATTAGCCAGTCATTACACACCAACAGACAAAAACGCCATACCTACTGGTGAAATTGCCAAGGTAGACAATACCCCTTTTGATTTTAGGCCTATGACCACCATCAGTCAGCCTCTTAGTTCAGACCATCAACAGATTGAATATGGCAACGGTTTAGATCACAACCTATGTTTAGACACGTATGTGCCTCAATCAAAAATAGCGGTTTACGTGGGCAAAGTAGTAGCAAAAGATACCGATATTAATTTGAACATATACACCAATATGCCGGGCATGCAAATTTTTTCCGCTAACCATTTCGCCAATAAAAAAGGTAAAGGTGATACGCTTTACCAAGCACAACAGGGCGTGTGTTTTGAAACTCAGTTCTACCCAGACACACCTAACCAGCCACATTTTCCAAGTGCAACGCTAGAAGCAAATAAAGAGTTTTATTCTGTGACTGAGTATGAAGTATTGTTTTAATCTTTATGCACCTCCGGTGATTAATGTCTTACCTATAAAATTAAACACTAAAAAAGCCCGTCACAATCGAACTGTAACGGGCTTTTGGTATGCTTTAAATTATTTAATTTTTAACGACTTATTATGCTGTAACTTCTGGAGCGGTTACTTCTGAAGCCTTTTCTGCTGCAGGCTCTTCAGGCAATAGTTGTAAAGCTCTGACAGGATTTTCGCTGCTTTGTGTTAACTGGACTAAACGGTTTAATTGCCCAAGAGACATCAAAATGGCATATATTGCACCTAAATAACCCGTTTTATGTAACTCAGCCACCGTATCAGCATCTAAGGCCTGAAGACGTTTTTCACTGATAGTTTGCATACCGTTGATGTTACGTTGTTGACCATTTGCGTATTGAGCACGGATAACAATTGAATCAAACAAACCTAATTCTTCAATTTTCTTAACAAAATCCCGTGTAGCCATTTCGCTATTAGCTAGTTCAGACAGTAATTTTTGACGATTTTCTAAATAAGGGCTAGGTGCGCCATCAGTGAAAAGAGGTTCACCCTCTTTGCCAACTAAGTCAGAGTTTTCATCAATAAACACACCCAATTTGTCACCATCAGGGCGCACATCAAAAGGATAACGTTGAACATTTAACGGCACAACGTGGCCAGACCATTTGTCATTTTGCATAAACAAGTTAACACCTTGCTCAATACCCAACATAGCAACACTATGTGTAGTATCACTTTTTGGGTCTTTAATAAAGATGATTGGCATACAGCCTGCAATTTGAGCATATTCACGTAACGACGCTGCAGCTAAGTGGGTGCCTTTAGCATGGGTGAAATCATTATTTGATTTTATATGTAGATCTTTATGATTGTTTTTATCAAGGGGGATGTAATTCATTGTCATTAAAAGTTCTCTGATTATTTTAGATGAAGCGGTTTTATGAGCCGTCTTGATTTTAATAGCCGACATAGCCATATAATTGGGGATTATTAAGGTTTTTACAAGCCAAAAACACTGGAATTGTGACTTATTTGTAAATGTTTAGCTTAATGTGTGTAGTTTTGCTGATGAAAAAAATAAATATTGAAAAATTATTAGGGCTGAATTTCATCCATTAATGAGCATTAGGTAGGACACAAAATTATCAGATAAACACAGATTCAGACATAAAAAAGCACTAAAAAACATTCTAAATTTTCCAATTAAAATACAACTATTCTATTAAGAACACAGACAATGCTAATAATGGCCAACCATTTTCAGTGTTGTTTGACCGAAGGATTAAGGATAGCGGCCCAAAGCCAATATTATTTGAGCCGCTTACAAAAAACATAATACACAGATTAAACGTTTCTATTAACCAAGAAAATTGGTATCAAAGTTAATACAAACCTCTGTACATTTACATCAGCTCACTGTATCAATATATTCTTGTAACTTGGCATCAGCCTCGTCGCCAAACAATATCTCACACGCTTCTTTTAAACCCGGTGCGGCTAAAATATCTTGTTGTCTAACAACCAATGATATTTTTGAGCGGCGGCGTAAAAAGTCTTCTAGTTTAGTGACCATTTCACGCTCTGCGGCATGTTCGATCTCGACCCGCAAATACTCAGACGTTTCGATTAATAACTCGGCTTTTTCTGGGTTTTCACGGATTTTTTCTAACATATTAATAGCGTTACGGCCGTATCGTCGCCAGAACCTTTTGGTTAAAGGCTCTGAGGATGTGGCAGGTGTGAGTGCATCAAAATCCATAAGTTTGGCACGATGAAAAAACTCGTCGCGCACAGTATCGTTTGGCTCGCCGTACCATTTAAAATCGGCATAAGGCAATACCACACCTAATTCTTTGATCAAGCCTGCAACTTCATCACCTACGTTGATACAGTCGGTAAGTTTGCCACCAAAGATTGATAGATATTTGTCGACTTTATTGGTGTCTACAGCATGCTTACGCGACAGTTGCACCCAATCGGCTACACCGCCTTTACCTTTTATAGCAAGGGGACGCACACCACAGCGTTCTGCGATGATATCGGCTTGAGTCAATGCTTTGGGCAAGTCTAAAAGTTTATTGACGTTGTCTAAAATAAACTGCCTATCTTCGACTGTTACTGTTGCATGAGGATCTTCCACCTGAGTATCAGTTGTACCAATACATGTCTTGGGGCCCATTGGAATAACAAAAAATAAACGTCCGTCATCAGCAAAAAAGGTGAGTACTTTATTACTGTCAGTGATTTTATCGACAATCAGATGAACACCTTTTGAAAACAAATGATGATGTTCAGTTGTCTGATGATTAACCTGATTCATTGGGTCGACATAAGGTCCCGCAGAGTTGATGATGATTTTTGAGCGAATGTCGAACTCTTCACCACTGATCACATCTTTAGCTTTAGTATTCCATTCACCATCAATTTTTTCAGAACCATTTGCTTGTACATAATTTGCAGCAATGCAGCCATAACTCATACTTGAACGAATAAAATTAAACACAAAACGAGCATCGTTATCGTGTAAAAACGCGTCTGAGTATTCAAAACCACCGTTCAAGTTGTCAGTTTTAATGACTTTTTCAAGGGACTTTATTTTTCCAGCGGTTAAATAGTGTGGGCTTTGTGTGAAAAAACGTCCCATCAGCCAATACACGATGGTACCCATAAAAATAAACAAAGGCGGAAAACGAAACCCTTTCTGGATGCTGGTAAAAAAACGAATTTCTTTGACGGTAGACGGGTAACTGCGCATCAGATGATTACGACTTTTGCACAGTTTATTGACCAAGCCATACTCATGGCTTTCGAGGTATTTAATCCCACCCCAGGCCAAATTTGAGGAGTTAGAACTAGTAAATCCAGCAAAGTCACCTTTATCAATTAACGCAACTTTAGCCCCTTTTGCCGCCAATGCAGCTGCCGATACTGCACCATTAATACCCCCTCCGATGATTAATACATCGAAGGTTTTCTGTGGTAATTTTTGTATATTACTTTTTCTAAGTTGATTCACAGTGTTCCTATTATTTACGATTCTTGAATTAACCCGTCGTCGCTGCCCCATGCGAGTTCAGCATTTTGTTTGTAGAACACTTTATTAATTAACAACGCTGTACTTACACAGGATATCAAAGTGATAAACATCAAATGAATGTAGTGCAAACCAAAGGGAGCATGAAAAGGTGAAAATTCGAATGACAATGCACCATACAAAAACACTCCAAATATGACTGCAACAATACCGGCATTAGCGTGTACGTTTCTAAATACTAAACCGACTATAAATATTGATAAAATCGGCATACTGAACAAACCCCAAAGCTGCTGTAATAGGTTGATGATACTGTCTGCTTGTGCATAAACAGGCACCAACAACAAAGCTATGACGGTTAACGCAGCCGTAATCCAAGCACTTAATTTAGCCACATTTTTGGGATGACCAACATAGGGTTCGTGAAGGTCACACACATAAAGCGCAGTAGCCGAGTTCAAGTTACTGTTAAATGTTGATAATACTGCTGCTGCCATTGCTGCAGCAAATATGCCCGACAACCAAGTAGGTAATAGATCACCTGCTATTTTACCATATGCAGCGTCGCCGATGTCGCCATATAGCTGAAAAGAAACGATACCTGGAATAACCACGATAGCGGGTACAATTAGAAGACGTATTCCAACAGCTGCAAATACACCCTTTTGCGCTTCTTTTAAAGAAGGCGCAGCCATAGCGCGCTGTGTGATAACCTGATTAGTTCCCCAGTAAAACATCTGAATAAATATCATACCTGTTAACAAAGTATGCCAAGGAATAGGCGATTCGTTGTCACCAATCAAGGTGAGTCTGTCTGCTGGAATGGCAGAAAAGTCATAATCAATAGCATTCAGCGCCAAAAACACGATGGCAATAGCCATTGTTAATAATAACACCCCGGAATAGGTGTCAGATACAGCCACAGCGCGTAAACCACCAAAAATGGCATACATGGCACCAAGCGTAGCGAATGCAACGGCTACATACATCAAAGGAATGTCTAAGTCGAACATGGTTATCATAAATAAAGAACCAGAATAAATGACAGCGGGGCAAAATATCAAAGCACTGCTCAAAAAAAACAACGCACCAATCACTGCACGGATATTTTTGTTTTGATAACGTTTTTCTAATAGTTCTGTAGTGGTGGTGCACTGATATTTATAATATAAAGGCAGAAACACTTTGGCTAAGATAATCAGCCCTAACAAAGCGGCAAACTCCCACCATGCTAACAACGCCATTTGTGTGCCGTTAGTGCCCACTAATTGATCGGTACTCAAATTGGTCAAGGTAATTGAGCCAGCTATGAAATACCATTTTAAGCCACCACCGGCTAAAAACAATTCCTTATTTTGTTGACCTTCCGTTGCATTTTGTAAACGACCTTTACCTCTACATTGCATGTATGTAAGAAAAGCAATCAGTGCTGTGACAGCCACAAACACCGAGATTTGAATATTTTGTCCAGACACTATTCTTCTCCTGAGTCGATGCGCATTTGCACACCGGCTATTTTTTGTTCTTCAGAACCATTATGTAATTTGATAAGTCGGTTAACCTGGCCAAGTGAAGCCAACATTGCGTGTATAGCCGTTAAGTAATCATTTTTGTTAAAATCGATGACCAACGCGTCGCTGAGCAAACGCAGCGCAGACTGATTAATGGTATAAACACCTTTAATTTTCATACTACTGCTATCTTCA